>JAUWIR010000504.1 GCA_030605265.1 Pseudomonadota bacterium
CGATGACACATCCATATCGGTCCATAAAATTCCTTTTCATGACTTGTACCGCTATTACTTTACACTCTTGGGATTTTTTGGCCTGGCCCACAGAGCGAAGGCTTGCGTACGAGTGCCATGGCAAGCACCGCACCTCTACCGGTGGCACAGTCTCCTCCTCGGTCAATCGTGTAGGAATACGGGATTCTTTATCCCAATTGGCACTGAAACGGGTATAGCCCTTGTTTAATTTAAGAGCAGGTTATACAGCCAGTAAAGCCTTAGGGGGAAGGTAAATCGGCGTTGCTTTCATAAAATCGGCGATACACTTCACCCAGCCTCTGGTACATGGCATTGGCTGTGGCCATGGTCGGCAGTGCCACATACAAACCATCCGCCATTCCTGCACTTAATAAGCGATGCTTAAGGACCAGGGCCGCTTCTGTTTTCCCGGCACCGGTGACATCTTCAAAAATAAAAAGTTGTGGTTTATCGTTTAACTGTTCATTAATTGCGTATTCCTGTAACGGGGGCGGCCGTTCGATAAACGGGAACAGGTTCTTTAGATCTTGAAGCCCCTAATAATATCCTTGTCAATAGAACCAATGTAAATCGTATCAATAAAATATGACGATAGTTATTTGGCTTGTCTGAGAATCATTCAACATCACAGGAATGTCGCTTGACACAAAGATAAAATCTCTTCTTTAAAAAAAATTATACGTAACCTGATGAATAGAACTAAAAAAAAATGGGAATTTTTGAACAAAAGCTTATGGAATAAAGTTGCCCTCAATCTCATAAGTGTGCTGGTTATTTTATTTCTATGGCATTGCACTGTCCTTTTGGTAAAATTTACAAAAGGATCACTATTTCCATCACCAAAGGACACCTTTGAAAGGTTATTTCATTTATTAAAAGGAAATAATCTTTATAACCACACCATCTTTACCCATTTCATAAAAAGTCTTTGGCGATGGGGCACCGGATACCTCTTGGCAGTTATAATTGGTGGATTTACAGGCCTTATGTTAGGATTTTTCCCTTTTTTATATCAAGTGCTCATGCCGGTAATATATATACTTCAGCTCATTCCGGGCTTAGCCTGGATTCCTATTGCACTTCTGATATTTGGAATAGGGAACATCAGCACAATATTTATGATTTTTATTATTGGTTTTACTCCCATTGTAATTAACACTGCCGGAGGAATAAGGAATATTCCGCCCATTTATGTAAAAGCCGCCAAAATGATGGGAGCTTCAAATCTTTTCATATTTTTCAAAGTCCTCTTACCCGGTGCTCTTTTATCGATTATTAATGGGCTTAGAATAGGTTTAGCTAATGCATGGCGAGTACTCATTGCCGCAGAAATGATTGTAGGAGCAGGGGTCGGATTAGGGTATGTCATTATACAAGCACGCTGGTCCCTGGATTTTGAGGCAGCTTTTGTTTCAATAGTTATCATTGCCATAATAGGTTTGATTATTGAAAAGGGCGTTTTCCATCTTTTAGAGAAAAACATTGGTCAAAAGCTGGGAATGGAAGCATCAGCATAAAATGATAGAAATGATAAGATGATTCTTGAAATTCAAAATGTATCAAAAGTCTTTAAAGACGAAAAACAAAAAAAAAATATTACTGCCCTCAAAAATATTAGCTTGCTGGTAAAGAGAAATGAATTTTTATGCATTATTGGCCCAAGCGGCTGTGGTAAAACAACACTTCTTCATATCATTGCAGGTTTGGAAAGTCCAACATCAGGCGAAGTTTATTTAAAGGAAAAGCAGGTCCCGGGGCCTTGCCCGTGCAGGGCCATTGTTTTCCAGGAATCCGGTATTTACCCCTGGAAAACTGCCTTGGAAAATGTAGAGTTCGGGCTGGAAATACAGGGAATTTCCAAAAAGAAGAGGCGTGAAATTGCTTTAAAATATCTTGAAACAGTGGGGCTTAAAGGATTTGAGCACAGCAGGCCTCACCAACTTTCCGGAGGTATGAAACAGAAAGTGGAGATAGCTCGGACCTTAGCTCTTAACCCTGAACTTTTGCTCTTGGATGAGCCATTTGTCGCCCTGGACGAAATAACCAGGCACCGCTTAGATATTGAACTTCTGAATATATGGGAAAAAGAGAAAAAAACGGTCATTTTGGTCACCCACTCAATTGAAGAAGCGATTTTATTGGCTGACAGGATAATACTCCTCAGCTCTCATCCAGGTGAGATAAAGAATGAATATCAAGTGGATTTTTCCAAACCACGTGATGTGTTCAGCAAAGAAGTTGTGGAATTACGAAAAGAGCTGAGAAAAAAATTAATCCCCGGGTATCCTTAAAGTACCTAATTATAGAATGTTTATAAGGGGAAAAACATGAAGCAAAGAGTAATATTGTCTGTAGGTATCTTACTTATACTTATATTCTTTGGGGCACTAGCTTATACACTATTAAATTCTGCACCAAAAAATACGATCACTTTTGTTTATTCCAATAAAGTCAATTATGAGCCAATGATTATTGCAACTGAAAAAGGGTATTTTGAAGATGAAGGCCTTGATATAAAAGTCAGTACAGTAGTTGGCGGCATACAGGCTGCTGAAGCAATAGCTACAGGATCAGCAGATGCAGCGGCAATGGGAGATGCCCCTGCGGTAATGTTGATGTCAAAACATCTCCCGGTAAAAGTTATTGCCCGCTATGGAGGGGGGGATAAGATACATCGTTTAGTGTCCTTGCGCACCATAACCTCTCCGGATGATTTGGAGGGAAAACGGATTGGCCTGCAACTTGGATCGAGTACTCATGGAGGCTTTATGCTCTGGGCAAGCGCTCATAACCTTGATATATCCAAGATTAACCTGGTAGCTCTTAATCCACTTGATATGCCGGATGCTCTTAATACCGGCCAAATTGACGCCATGGCCGGCAGCGAGCCCTGGCCTACAAATGTAGAAACACTCTGTAAGGACAAAGTACATGAGTTAGCTGATTTCAGTGGTTTAGGAAATTCGTTTCCTCACGTGCTCGTAGTTACCGAGCGACTTATCTCTAAAAATCCCCAAGCAGTGGAGGGTTTGATAAGGGCGATCCATAGAAGCGTTGATTACCTAAAAAATAATCCGGATGCAGCTTCAGAAATTACCTCAAAATATATAGGATTGCCAAAAGAAATTCAAAAAAGATGCACAAACAGATTATTATGGGAAATTGGTTGGGAGGACCAAGATTTACAGAGCATGCGTATAACAGCCAACTTTCTTAAGGATTTTGGAAAGATTGAAAAGGTCCCGGATTTTGATAATTTTGTTGATTCTCACAGCATCCGGAAGATCAAATAAGGCATTTCCAAACAAATAATTTACCCGACTAATTAAAAAATATTAGACAGGATTTACAGGATTGAACAGGATGAAAACCAAAATCCTATAATATCCTGTAAATCCTGTCTGGAAAAATTATTTCGATGGGTAAATTTATTTTTGGGAGATCCCTAACCTTGGCTCAAGGGGTGGGAGTATAAAAATTTGAGGAGTACTATTTACTATGTCTTTTAATCCTCTCCTTTGGAATCGACTTGAGTATAACCAAATTCCCATATATGTGAGAAAAGATAAACCGGATTGGTTTGTTCCTAATAAGGCCGGAGATCAAATATTACACAATTTATCTCAAAACCCTATCTGCAGCGCTGATCCTGACACCAGGAGATTTCTCGGCCGACTGTCTGATGATTGTGCTTTTGATTATCCCGGGCGAGTTGCATTATTGAAAATACCAACCTTGAGGGAACTTTGGTTTCACATCACTAACCGGTGTAATCTGGCCTGCACTCATTGTTTGTGCGGCTCTTGTTCGGAAGAAAAGCGTGAGATGCC
>JAUWIR010000382.1 GCA_030605265.1 Pseudomonadota bacterium
CCAATTATTATGAGTGCCCAGGACATAAATACTTCGTGATCCCTCAATCCTTTCCCCTGAACCCTTTTGAAAAGGATCAAAAATAAAGTGGGTTGCTCCCTTCTCTAAAATAGTAAAACCTTCCTCTTTGGGGTGAAAAATAGTTTTAAAACCTAAAACATTACTATTTTTGATAGATGTTATAGGGGCAGTACCAACGGATTTTTCATGTAGAGAAAAGGATAAATCTTTTATGATACCCTTTTTATCGGAAATGACAGGATTGGGGAGATTAACGGTAATCTGCTTAAAATCATCAGCAAAAGCAGCCATAAAGCGAACCTTAATCTCAGGTGCAGTAAGATAAACCTTTGGATCATTCTCTACTAACCAAACCTTTGCCGGGATTAATTGGGAAATATCAATAAATCTTACTTCCTCTTTTCCATGGTCCCAACTGTCCCTGCTTTTTTTTGGCAAAATCCCGATACAGGTCCTCTGCTTTAACCTTCGGCAATCGATTTGACAGTATTTACCAAATTCATCTTGTCCGGAAAATTCAAAAAGAGCGCCTTTTTTCTCATCAGGCCAGATCCACAAATACCATCCATCATATATTCCATCGTAACGATGGTAATGAATGGTCATACAATTACCATGATATGAAGATTGGTCCATTGTACAGTTTCTCTTTCACCTTTTAATAAGATTAATAAGAAAAATAATTAATAGAAAACTATCACTTATTGACTTTACAGGTACTTAAGGATATCATAGGTTTTAAAGAATTCAATATTTTAATACTTAATTAAAATTATTTAATTTTAATTTTCATATTAATTAATTTGGTCCTTGAAATCAAGACAAAAAAAAATACATTACTAAAAAGGAGCAAATTATGGTCATAAGTAACGAATAAAATAAAAAAGTGTAGTTTCTTTTTAATAATTGAAAAAAAATATTCTGTTATATGAAATTAATCAGGAAATATATACTATTTTCATTTATGATTTTGTTTTTTCTTATCTCTTGCCATAGCCCTTCATTAGCTGTTGAAACAATAAATAATCAAGAAATACAAACCCTTCAAAAAAAAATCATTTCCTTGGAAGAAACAATTACCTCTCTCTCAAATGAAAAACAACGACAAGAACTCATCGCACAATTAAATGTAGTATTATCCGCCAAAAAAGAACAGTTAACCGCAAAAGAAGCCCTGGTCATAAAAGAAGAAAGAGATGAAGAATTTAATTTTATTAATATTTACTACATTTTTTTATCCAAAGTAAATACTTACATTAAAAATTTAGGGCAAACCCTCAGCCGGCTGCCCAAAGAATCTATACGGATAAAAAAGTTCTTTTCAAAAAAAGAAAACTTGTACTTTCTTTTTGATATCGGTCTGAAGCTTTTACTTTCATTACTAGCGAGTTTATTTATCTGGTTTATCCTTAACAAATTTATGCAAAAATGGAGAATTTCATTACCTGAAGAAAGAAAATTTTCTCTGGTTCAAAAAGTAAAATCCTTATTCTTAAATGTTTTTTTGGAATCCTATTATGCGGCCATTTTATTTTTCTTTACCTGGATTTTTTTGAAACTAACTACTCAAAATATATTTGCTCAGGCCATAATATTCGGTCTAGGCGCTTGGCTCATTTATCATGTAATGAAAAGTCTTTGCCATTCTATTTTCACTCCCAAAATCTCTGAACAAAAACTATTCACTATTGATGATCAACTATCCAACTACATTTTCATTTGGTGCCGGCGAGTCCTTCTTTTCAGCCTTTATGCAGTCACTTTAGCAAAAGTGGCCTCTATCTTCGGACTTTGGCAAATCTCTTATATTATCAGGGTAATCTTTAGAATTGGGCTACTTATAATGTTCTCCATTATCTTAGCGCAATGGAAAGAACCAATCAAAAAGAAACTTTCTTTTACTATTGAAGGAAGTGAGGCTGTATGGAAAATAAAGGTGAAAAAAATTTTCAATCAAATAATTTCAGTTTTCTACAGCGCCCTTATTATTTATTTTGCCTTCATCCTTTTGCTGTATATTCTTGGATACAAAAATCTCTACCATTTTTTTATCCTGGCAACTCTGAAAAGCTTTTTTATCCTGGCAGCCTCCTCTTGTATCTGGTTTTTATGGGATACTCTGTATAAAAAATTTTTTATTGTTAAGGAAGAGATTAAACAAAGATATCCGACCATAGAAAAACAGGTGAATCAATACATCACCTGGATTGACCATGCAGCCCATTTTACCATCATTCTCATTACCTTTCTCCTATTTTTACAAATTTGGGGCCTGAATATCCAAGGACTGCTTACCCAATACTCCTCATATCTTTCTCGTCTTGTGCGTATTCCTCTCATTATCCTCCTTGGCCTTGTTTCTGTTCATACTTTTACTTTTCTCATCAATAAAACCATTAAACAGATATCAGAATCAAGGATGAAAAGAGAAAATATCCCCTTTTATGAGATAGAAAAGCAGATGAACACTATTGCAGGAATAGTGCAAAAAACTCTCGTGGCAACTATTTGGCTATTCACCGGGATGATGGTCTTAAAGGAGCTGGGATTCTCTATTGGACCATTATTGGCAGGAGCAGGGATTGTGGGTGTAGCTGTCGGCTTTGGCTCCCAAAATTTGGTCAGGGACGTTATTAGCGGTCTTTTCATGATTGTGGAAAATCAAGTTCGCGTTGGAGATGTAGCTATACTCAATGGGACCGGAGGACTGGTTGAACAGGTAAATCTGCGTACCACCGTATTGAGAGGTCTTGACGGCACTGTTCATATATTTCCCAATGGCAGTATAAACACAGTCTCAAATATGACCCATGATTTTTCCTATTATCTATTTAATATTGGGGTTGCCTACAAAGAGGACATTGATAAAGTGTATCATGCCCTAAAAAAGATCAGTGATGAAATCACTCAAGAGGAACCATATAAATCACTAATCCTAGAGCCTCTTGAAATATTAGGGCTTGATAAATTCGCAGATTCTGCCATTATAATAAAGGCTCGAATTAAAACAAAACCTATTAAACAATGGCAAGTGGGTAGAGAAATGAACAAAAGAATTAAAGAACGATTTGATGAAGAAGGCATTGAAATTCCCTTCCCCCATCGTTCTTTCTATTTTGGTGAAGCCAGTAACCCCATTGATGTAAATATTAAACAGACAGTTACCAATGAATTGAAAGATTTTATTCTAAAAGCTGTTAAAGATAAAAAAATTGATGATACCCAAAAAAGGGTTTAGAGTTCAGAGGTTCAAAGTTCAGAGTTCAAAATTCAGTGTTCAGAGTTTAGTGTGCTTAAGGATAAAGTCCAAAAATTTACATATTCACAAAAACTTATTACCATGTAAACACTTATGAGCTAGGTCAATGAAACAAAGGCGACCATGAACAACATGTGAGCGCTTCTGAAAAACTCAGCGTTCTCTGCGACCTCTGCGGTGAGCAATATTTTTTTAAGAATGAAAAAATTCTCTATCCCTTTTACACTTCACAAGGATACTCTCAATAATGGCCTTCGGGTCATTACAGTTGAGATGCCTTATCTACACTCTTTAGAAATAAGCCTATTTATAAAAGTCGGCTCTCGTTTTGAAACTGATCAAAACAATGGAATTTCTCACCTATTGGAACATATGCTTTTTCGCGGCACTCAAAGCACACCAAATTCACAACACCTTCATGAAAAATTTGAATCCTTGGGCGGGGATATTAATGCAATGACAACTAGTGAATATAGTTGTTTTTGGCTCGCCATCCATCCTCAATACCTGGCCAAAGGGATGTCCCTATTCTCGGAAATGTTCCATTCTCCTTCATTTGCAGATTTACAAATAGAGAAACAAATCATTTTAGAAGAAATTTTAAATGAACAAAATGATAAAGGAGAATGTATCAATATAGACGATCTAGCCTCCGGGTTACTTTGGCCTCATACCAGCCTCAGTTTATCCACTTTAGGAACCAAAGAAAATTTATTACGATTTTCAGAAGAAAATATTCGTTCTTTTTTCGACACCTATTATACTGCCGCCAACATGGTGCTTTGCCTTAGTGGAAGAATAAAACATGATCCGGTTTTAAAATATGCGCAAAAATATTTTTCTGTTATCACCCCGGGAATTGAATCAAAAATACCTATTCAAAAATATACTCAAACCCGCGCCAAGGCCCTCTTTAAAAAAAATCCGGGAAGCCAGACAAATGTTCAAATCTGCTTTCGGGCCTTATCCTACCTATCAGAGGATTACCATACTTTACTATTACTTCAAAGGATACTTGATGATGGGAATGCTTCTCTTCTACAAAAAAATATTCGAGAAAAGCAAGGATTAGTCTATGATATTTCAGCACAAATCTCCTCATATTATGATACAGGCACACTTGACATAGATTTCACCGTGGCGCCGGAAAGAATAGCAAAAGTAGTCCAAGAAGTGCTTAAAATTATTAAAACTCTTTCAAATAACCTTGCCGGGCAGAAAGAATTCTTAAGAGCAAAAAAGAGATTCCTTATAGAATTTGATTTTGCCTTTGATAATATTGCTAAAATTGCGGATCGATTTGGTTGGGCCGAGCTTTTCCATAAGACTGAATCACTAGAGACAGAGCGGGATAAAATCCGGGCTATAACCAGAGAGCAAGTCTTTCATTTATGTAAACAATGTCTTATGAATTCAGCCCTTAATATTATAGTAGTAGGCCAATATACTGCAGAGGAAAAAAGAAAGATAAAAAAACTGGATGAAGATTTCCCCATCCGTTAAAAGTTTTCAACCTGTACACTTTGGGACTTTATTCTTAAGGACCCTGAACCCTGAACCATAAACTCTGAACTCTGAACCCTGAACTCTGAACTAATAAACACCTACCATATTTCTAATAGTGGAGCAATAACAATAGGGACAAAATCAGTTAAAAAATGCAAAACGATAATTAGGGTTAGGTTCTTTTGCCATAAAAAAAGAAGAGA
>JAUWIR010000071.1 GCA_030605265.1 Pseudomonadota bacterium
TATATCCGACAAACTTTTTTGCCTCAAGTCCCCTTCAATAAAAGCATCAGACATGATAAGACAGCCGGTAACCTTACCGTCACTCCTTAAGCCCAGGGTGGTAAACCCAGCTTGACAACCTGACCAGTTGTTTTTTAGTTATTCATTATTGAATAATTTTAGAATGTTAATAATTATAAGTACTTAACTGCAATATGTCAAGAATTATGAAGAATTATGAAAGGAGATTATTCCTCAGATACGGAATATTGTGATTTTTTCACACTTCCCTCATTCTTTAAAGATGCTGGTATCTCACCTGCTTTAAAAAGGGCGTATTTGACTAGAATGGGAGCAGTCAGTTCATTGATGACCACTGATCCTAGGACGCCGTTTACCATGACGTCTCCGAAATGTTTAAATGCGGGGTTTTCATAAGCAAGAAGGATTAAACCCAAAGTAACGCCGGCCTTTGGGAGAAGTCCGAAGCCAAGATATTTTTTTACCTGAGATGGGGCGCCTGATATTGTGGCGCCAAATCTTGCCCCTAGAAGTTTTCCGCTGAATCTTCCTATGATTATTAATAAAGATAATGACCAGGCCACCTTCATAATAGCTAGATTAAGGTGAGCGCCTGCCAAGGTAAAAAAAGCAGCGAAGATAACATCTTCGATATCATCGATAACAGCAAACATATCCTTGTTATAGCTCATCTTGTTTACGACAAGAAAACCCATGACCATATTCACCAGTAAAGCTGAAAAGTGTAACATGTGAGCTGCTCCGGCAGCCAGCATGATCATACCAAAGACTATGGCCAGTAAGGATTGTCTGCTATGAGCAAAACGGTTCATCCACATCAAAACAAGGCCAAATATTGCCCCGGCTGCTATAGAACCGGCAATTTCCAAAAGGGGAGAGAGAAACATTCGATAGTAGGAGATACTATCCATACCGACAACACATCCCCCTGCAATGCTGAGGGCAACAGCAGTGCCTATTATAGCGTAAGCATCATCTAAGGTTACTACTCCCATTAATATGGTGGTCAGGGGGCCCCTTGCCTTATATTCGCGAATTATGGCTATGGTTGCAGCTGGTGCGGTAGCTAAAGAAACAGTGCCAATAATTAAGGCCATGGGCAAAAAGGTTTGTCCAAAATGAAACCGGCTCCCTTCAAGTTTTATAATAAAAGGGCCTGCAAGTAATATGATAGAGGTGGCAAAAATCCAGGCCCCGAAGGCTTCAAAAATAGAGATCCAGACAATATCTTTTCTTACTTTTTTTAATGCTTCAATACTAAGACTCCCACCTACCAGATAAGCGATGATCCCCAAGGTTATATCAGTAATAATACTTATGCCCCCATGAATTAAATCTTGGGAGATAATATTTAAAAAAGATGTGCCCAACAGCATGCCAATAAATATATAGCCGCTGATTCTGGGGAATTTCACTTTTCGAGCCGCCATGCCGCCAAAGTAACCGGCAATTATTAATATCCCTATAGCTAGTAAAGGATTCATAGTTGTATTTAGATGCATTGTTACCCCTCAATGACTCCCTTTTGGCGAAAGACTGCCACTAAAATATCAAAGTCTCCTACCATCCCTACTAATTGTTTTTCCTGATTGACTACAGGAAGTTTATCCAGGGAATGTTTTTTCATCAAATTGTACACTTTCTCTAAAGGCTCTTCCTCCCCAACGGCTATGATCCTTGAATCCATGATATCATCCACTACAATCAAAAAGCCCATCTCCGGAGTGATCTCTAACTCGAATATATTGATCTCTTCTCTTTCTAAAAAAGGAATTACCTTAAATACACTTGATTCATAAGGGAGAAAGACCTCTATGAGATTATGGAAGGAGACTGTCCCTATTAGGTGCTTATCTTTGTCTATTACAGGAACTAAAGGGATGGTGTGAAAATCCTGGAGACGAGTAATTAACTCTTTTAGGGGTGTGGAACGTTTTACAGTAACTAAATCTCTTTTCATGATCTCTTTTACTAACATACACTCATCTCCTTTCGTCTCTCCCTTCCTTACTCTTTAAAAAGGCCTTGTAAACCTGCAATATTTAATATATTTTTTTACCTTATCTATTTTTGCGTATTTTTTCAAGAAAAAAATAATATATATTTGGAGATACAGCCAATTTGATCCTCTCTTTGGGATTATTTTTACATCTTTGAAGAAATAAAGGGATTGACCTTGCTCGTAGGCGGTGGCACTTTAAAAGTTTTGCCGAATCATAGGCGTTCACAGGTTCAGAGTTCCCCGTTCAGGGTTGCTTTTTGTTTCATTGATCTTGCTCATAGGCGTTTATACATTAATAACCCCGGTAAATTTTTGGACTTCAGTCACAGGAACCATAAGCTCTGAACCTTTGAACTCTGAACCTTTGAACCCGTGAACGGTTACAATAAATGAAACAAGGGGTATAATAGGACATTTATTATTTTCTGAAGGAAGAAGTAAAAAGTTGAGAGGAGGAGGATATAAAATAATGCGATTTTCAGAAGCAAAGCAAGGGCGGGTATTTGTTATCCGTCTTGAAGATGGTGATATTATTCATGAAGAGATCGAAAATTTTGCCAAAGAGCAATCTATCTCCTATGGAGCACTCATCATTATTGGGGGAGCTGATACAGGGAGTAAATTGGTGGTTGGGCCGAAGAATGGTCGAGCAACGCTAATATCTCCAATGGAAAAGATGCTTACTAATGTTCATGAAGTAACAGGAACAGGGACTATTTTCCCGAATGAGAAAGGAACCCCGGTCTTGCACATGCATATGGCTTGTGGAAGAGAAGCCTCTACCATTACCGGATGCGTGCGAAAAGGGGTAAAGGTATGGCATATTATGGAAGTAATTCTTTTTGAGTTGACTGAATCAACAGGAAGAAGAATCCTGGATACTCAGACTGGGTTTGAACTGTTGGAGCCCTAATTGGATTAAACAGGAATATTTTTTATAGGGTTTAAGCCTTTTCGCCTTTGTGTGATAATGAGATACTGTTTTTGCTGTAATGCTATTTTCATATTTTGGGGATAAACTTTTGACACTTTACCATTTTTATTATTTTATCGACACCTTCCCTGGCTATGCCATCCTGAAAAATTTACCAGTGAACTAAATGCTGAAGGTAAGGAGGCACAATAATTTATACGCTCATAAGCGTACCGGCTGTTTTTTAGGAAGTTCAAAGAAAAGAAAAATATTTTATTTTAAAGCCTGATATTGGTAGGGATTTTTGGCATCCTTCATAAAAAAAAAGTAGTTGACATTTTTATTCCTTTTTATTAATAAAAATCCCCTTGAGAAATTATTCAAGGGGATGAAAATAAAATTCCAATTAATGGATTTTGGTTTCAAGGCCTTTTGCTTGTTCAATCCATCGGTTAACCACATGGGGAGAAGGTGTGATCTTGGAATATTTTCTTCTTGCATTTACTTCATGTATTTTGTGAGCAAGGGTAGTGGATTTTTGAGCACTCAGGTCTTTGATGTTATCTATACCTGATGCTTCAAGTAATTCACTATATTGTTTTCCTATACCGCGTATTCTAAATAAATCGGCCATATTAGTCCACTTTAATAATAGATCTGTATTAATGCCGGTTTTCCCTGCTAATTCATCTCTCCCCTTCTTCTTTCCACAGTGTTGAAGTAAATCATCTACTGTTTCTATGCCGACAAGCAGCAATTTTTCTGAATAAGATTGACCGATTCCTTCTATTTCATCAATTCTGTGTGCCATAATTTTTCTCCTTTCAAAGAAATAATAGCAGGAAATACTATTTCCTCACTAACTATTTTCAGAATATTTATTACAAAAAACCTACTTATTTTATACCACAAATAATTAAAAAAATAAATCTTTTTTTATTCAAAATAGGTATAATAAATTTTTTTTAGGGAAACGAGAAGGCATAAAAATATGGAACCTTAGAGAACAAGCCTTAACCATTCTTCGATGGTAGTTACTCCTTCAAGTACTTTTTTAAATCCGCTCTGCTGAAGGGTCTCAAATCCTAATTTTTTAGCTGTATTAATTAATTTTAATGAGGATTCGCCGTTAGTAATCATTTCTTTCAATTCATTCCTCATAGGGAGGACTTCATAAATAGCACATCTTCCTTTAAATCCGGTATGATTACACTCAAAACATCCTTTTCCCGAATAAAATTTGACTGATTCAGGATCAACTCCATTATTTTTGATAAGTTCTTTTTGCATTTGGTTTAAAGAAATTTCTGTTTTGCATCCGGAACAAATTTTTCTTAACAATCTTTGGGCAATCACCAAGCTTACTGAGTTGGCTACCAGGAAGGGCTCAATCCCCATGTCCAATAACCTGACTATTGTCTCAGTGGCGCTGTTGGTATGTAGAGTGCTTAATACCAAATGTCCGGTCAGGGCCGCTCGTACTGCAATTTGAGCTGTTTCAAGATCTCGGATTTCACCCATCATGAGGATATCAGGATCTTGCCGTAAAAAAGATCGAAGGGCTTGAGCAAAATCTAACCCTATTTTTGCGTTCATTTGAAATTGATTAACTCCTGGAAGATTATATTCAATAGGATCTTCTGCCGTACTGATGTTTTTCGTTCCGTCATTAAGCTCCGAAAGTATTGAATACAAAGTAGTCGTCTTGCCGCTGCCGGTGGGCCCGGTTACCAAAACCATACCTTTAGATTTATAAATTGTACTCCTGAAGGCGTCAAGATCTTCTTTTCTCATATCGATTTGACTTAAATCCATCTGAAGATTTGCTTTATCCAATAGTCGCATGACTACTTTTTCTCCAAAACTACCAGGGAAAGTTGAAACCCGAATATCTAAATACTTTTCATTTATTTTGACTTTAAACTTACCGTCTTGAGGAAGGCGTCTTTCAGCGATATTAAGACGTGACATAATTTTAATTCTGGAGGTAATGCTGTTTTTATATTTATAAGGGGGGCTCATTATTTTAAAAAGAGTCCCATCTACTCTCAATCGAACAAGGAGTTCATTTTCAAATGGTTCGATATGAATATCACTTGCATTTTGAGCTATAGCTTGCTTTAAAATTAAATTTACCAACCGGACCACCGGTCCTTGTGCTGATTCGCTTTCAAGCTCTTCTACATTGGAGGACTCCTCTTCTTTTTCTTGTATGAATTCTAGATCTTCCTCCTCTTTATTGATACTCTCCATGGCTCTGTCAATTTCAGCAATATTGACATTTGTACTGTAATATTTTTCTATGGCATTAATGAGAAAATATTCCCCCCCAACAAAGGGGACAATGGAAGAGCCTACAATAAATTGCAGGTCAGTTATTACTTCTACATTTCGGGGGTTTTCCATGACTGTAAAGAGTCTGCGATCATCAATTTTAAAGGGGAGCACAAGGTAGCGTTTGATGTATTCAATAGGAATGATCCCTAATACATTGTCTGGAATTTGAGAGATATCAGAGATATTGATTACTGGAAAACCTTTGTATTGTTGAGCTATAAAACTTGTCAGAACACTTTCTTCGGCGAGGTTCAAGGCGCCCAAATTATATTGCAGACTTCTCTTATTTTGATTTCTGGTTAAAAGAAGTTTCTGGAGCTGGTCTTTATCTAATTTATGTGCTTGGAAAAGGCGACTGCCAATTGTTTCATCAAGATAGAAAGCTTCGATTCTATTTTGTAGAATGCAGGCCCTGTGGAAATTTTTTGTTAAGGTTAAATACGTATCAGCATGGTGCTCTTCTTTTAGTTTTTTAATTAATAAATTGGCAATTAGTGAAAAGTTATCCTTTAATTTATCAAATTCATCTAACTTTGAAATAATATCATGGAAACTTTCGGCATATTTATTTCTAATTTCCCAGGATTTATCGTCAAGTTTCTGAGAATATTCATTGATGGCTGATTGGGCCTCTTGGGTTTTCCCTTGCGAAAGACAATTTATTACTTTCTGCGTGATATCATAATGTTCTGATTTTTTCTTTGGGTGAGCTTCCGGAAAGGTTTTCTCTTTTATTTTTTCTTTTTCAGTAGTTTTTGGGTTTAATAATTTTTCGTTCTTTTTATTGGTAATGTTTGTTTCATTTGATTTTTCTTCTTCCCTCTGAATTGTATCAATTTTGCTTTGGGCTTCAGGAAAGAAATTATCTTTACTGAAGGGGAGATTTTTTGAATTTCCAAATGTTTGTAATTTTTTTTCAAGGTACGGTAAGATTTTTTTCTTTTCTGTATCTGTTGGCAGCAATCTTTCAATTAATTCTTTATTTTTTTCTCCTCTTTCTATATATTGACTTATTGTTTGGGCAACAGCATCGTAAAAAAAGGCACTTTCTAAAATGCCATCTGAATTTCCATTTTTATGTTCCTCTATTAACAATTCTTGTAAAGAAAGTTTTTTTGTTTCACTATCAATAAAGAGTAATAGTGCTCCAAAAATATTTTTAAAGGAGTTTACACTCATTTGTTCTGTTGAGATGATCTGCGCAGCAATTCTCTGCAGGGAATTTATGGTAATTTTTTTTCTTTTTTGAGAATTTGTTTTATCAGATGTAGTTCTGATGAGCTCACTGATTTTTTGAGGGGAGTTTTTCAAAAGATAAAAAAATATCTCCTTACTTCCATTAAGTTCCGCTTCTTTTCCTGAAAGAAAATCAATTATGGCCTTGTTCCCTAAATCTACCTTTTCTTTTGAAATCCTTCCATATTTGATTTCATTGATTGATATATTAGAAATTTTTTTAATTTTTAAAATTTTAGCCAGCCCCCCTTCATTTTGTAAAACATCAGGTCTTTTAGCTATCTCACCTAAGAAGATTTTGTAATCTTCAAGGGATAGCCCTTTAGAGAAGGTAATACTTTGTATGTTTCTATTACTTAAGGCAATGACAAATTTAGATGAGAACTCGTTTTTTTCATTAATTGTTATATCATCAACTAAAAGAGCGCTGCTTACTACTGCAGTAGTTAAGATTTTTTGCTTATTGAGTAAGCTTGTAAGTAAATGATAGGATTTATTAATTGCGTGCTGGGCGCTAGGATGGTTTTTTGGATACGAGGCTATTACTTTGATGGTGAGATAGAGGTGTTTTATAGCATTATGAAGTTGGTTTTGCTTCACTTTCACAATAGCCATAAAGCCCGGATTCACCTATAGAATGATTAAATTGTGTTATTCCCCCCTATTTTTCAATTCATTTATATATTTAATATATTGAACTGACATTTTTAAGTATATAAATGAGATTGAAATCTGTCAAGGAAACCTCTAGGTAAAATTAAAAGATTGTTTTTATATCTTTTATCTTTATTTATAAGATGAAATTGGAAAGAGAAATAAATATTATTGATTTTTATCTAAATTATTTATATAATATATCTATTAATTTAATATAATAGGGAGGAGAAATGATGTGGGGGAGAAGTGTAGAAAAATATAAAATAGAGACTACCGTTAAGGAGAATTTTTTAGGTACAAAATTATATCAAGTTAAGGTAACTGATGTTGACACAGGAAAATTTGCTATATCACGCAAGTGGGAATATCAAAAAAAAAATATCCTTCATGAAGCAATAGATAAGCTTAAATTTCCACATCTCAGATAAGTAGAAATAAATTAGACAGTTTTCAAAGAAAGAATTTATCGATTAGTGCTTAACTTTTCTCTATCATCTAACGGAATACAGAAGGAAAAGGCATTATCAATTTAAAGTTAATTATTTTCCCATAAACATTTTTGCAAAGCTTAACAGGTCACATGGAAAGCAGCTACCACTTCTTGATTTTGGGAAAGCTTATTATAGGTTTTCCATGCATCAACAGTTTTTTCAACGATCAAAGTTATCCCCTGATTCACTATATGTTTTCTAATATTATCGTTAACCTTCATAATGCCGGAATATCCAGTACCGATAATAAATATTTTAGGTTTTGCCTCCAAAACATCTTCAATATCTTCTAAATTCAGTATATGCCCCTCTTTTCTCCACCAATTAGAGATTATATGGTCAGGGAAGATTTTCAAATCAGAACTGTAAATTTGTCCATCAATAGTCATGGAACCAAAAGTATATTTTTCAATCATGGAAATTCCTAAAATATATTCTTTTATTTTTTAGCTTATCAATCTTTTGGCTATTAGGGCAAGAGGATTTCTGCTTCTATGATGATTATTGATAAGTTGATGATATCAGGACTGCAAGAGGCTATATATGGCTAAATATTAGCTCAATAAGCTTTTATATGAAGTTATTATACAATCTTAGCCAAAAGAATAAGCTGAAAACTATAAATTATCATAGATTAGAAAAAGCCCAGATCAGAGAGCAAAATCTCGTATTCAGTATGTATATCAGTGAACAACTTGAGTATGAGCAATAGGTGTTTAAGGAGAATCTGTACTTCCCAGTTCCACAGTCACAGGAACATGAATTTGATCTATCTCTTCAGTTCGAACAAGCCCATAGGATCTTCAATATGTCTTTGAATTCCTCAAATGTAAATTAGCCATGTTGAAGCTCCCCTCTCTGAGCGTTTCTCTAATCTATGTCCTTCCTCATGCATGGTTTAGCTTGAGGAATATTTTTTAGATATCACTAAACTGTAGTCTTTATCGTAATCTTTATAAGTGTTCTTGGTTATTTATATGCAAAGGAGATGCCATATTTATCAGATAGGCGTTAACTAACTGATATCTTAATTTTTTAGAGCAATAATTATCTCATCTATTAGTAAATTTTTTAAAAATCATGGAGTGAATACCTGTAATAATCTTTAACTCTTGAGCAGTAAATGATCAAGGAGCCAGATTAAGAGAAACAAAATAACTGATTTGAGGGATTGAAAAAATACAGTAGTGGAGAAATAATCAAAGAGTCGATATTATCAATTGCCGTCGGTGCTGTTTGAGCTTTGTTTTCCCTTACCGAGTGCTTTTTTAATGGTTAGTAGCCTTGATAGGTACTTGGTTAAGAGAGACGAAGCCTGAATAACATCGACGGCTTTGTTTTTTCTCTTTTGATGGCTCACATCAATTCCTGCCATAATCAATTCAGAAAGACAATAACATTTCGTAATTACCCTGTAAAACGACCTGTAAAACGATAGGAGAGGGATTTATTTTAGATATGGATATTTAACTTTGAGTTATTAACTGGTTCAGGTAGAATATCTTAGCCCATTCAAAAATTATATAATCAATGGATCATAATAGATTTTCGTTAGAAAGAATACACCAAGGAATCATTCATTTTATCGACTCCCTACATATGCAAGAGTTCTCTTTGAGAATCATTGCATGGTTTGCCGGAAAAACAGATCTTCCAGTAGTTGGCAGAATAATTAGGTTTTTTGGTAATGTCTATACCAGATATATCATTTTTGGAAAGATACATTTAGGTTCCGTACATAACCATCAGCATACAATCATTGACCATGATAGTGCTATCGAATTGATTCAAAGGGAGAAGGATCTTTGTGTAATTGATTGTATATGCAGAAAAATAGGGAAAAACTGCGACTTTCCTTTAAAAACATGCATATTAGTTGGAAGCGGAGCAAGGGTAAGAAATGGGGTCAATCCGGGACTAAAAGTAACAGTAGAGGAAGCTACTCACATTTTAAAATCCTGTTTTGACCAAAACCTTATTCATAATGCTATTTATACCCTCGGACAGCTGGTAGAGGTTTGTAATTGCTGTAGTTGTTGCTGTGTTCCCATTCTCGGAGTAAGACAAGGAATTAAATCTTTACAACCATCGAACTATTTGGCTACCAGGACATGTGATTGTAAAATGTGTGGTATATGCGAAACAATTTGCCCGTTTGGAGCTATAAATAAGGGTAAAATAAATGCTGAAAAATGTTATGGCTGTGGACTATGTGCTTATAAGTGCCCTGAGGGATCTATTATTATGGTTAAATTGAGATAAATTTTGCAAAAAATGAGTAAAGGCGATGGGGGGAAGCAGGGTGCAATTTTTCCAGGGAAGCAAATTATAGGATAAAGTGACTAATTAATACCGAAAAGGAATATAGGTCCTATTCATCTAATAGAAGTCCTCAAATCAATCGTATTTCGTAAATGAGGGGTGAGCTGGTTCTCTACTCCTCAGAAAAAAATACCAAAAGGAGCCTTGAATGCAAGCTAACAGACTTTATATAGCTAATTTTGATGATACTGTGACTAATAAGGAACTTGAAGAGCTATTTTCCACTTATGGTGAAGTGAAAGAAGTTAAGGTACTGGAAGGAAAAGGTTCCGGACTTGTTGATATGTCTTCCCAAAAAGAGTCTGAAAAAGCAAAAAAAGCATTAAACGGTACATTTTTCAAAGGACGCCCTTTGAAAATTTTAGAGTAGCTTGCCCACCTAAAGAGAACCTGATAATCTTTTCAGTTTGGAAATCAATTAATGAGTATCAGTGCCCGTGTTTTCTTTTTTAACCCTGATTCTGTCACGGATTTTTTTTCTGTTGCTTCTCCAGCGTCTTTTTTGCATCCTGTTGCTGTTTTACTGTCTTCTGTTTCTGACCCTTGTCCTTATCCTTCTTACCTTTGTCTCCCATTGAGTATCTCCTTTTTCCGTTGTTCTTGTTCCTCTTGCCGAGAATAGTGCGTTATCAGTTCTGGCTTTGAGGGACTTTCACTATCCTAGACAACCTTAGATTATACTGCCTATTTGCAGCTTTATCTTACGCTAACTACAGATGATCCCCTATTGATAAAATATACTGAAAATCCTATCATTTTTTCTTATAATTTCATTCTACCTTTGTTTCCGACTGAGCACAATATTAGTCTATCATATTCAATTTATATGAACTTGTCAAGTAAAGCTATAATTAATTTTTCGATTTTATAATTTATAATAATAATTTATAGCGTGCAAGATAAGATAGCCCATGAATCATTTATTTAAGATTAAAGCTAGTGAATAGAGAATAGATTACCTGCCAAAGAGCAATTAGTGATGTAGATTTATGCCCCCTTGATCTATCTTGAAAAAGAAGTTATAAAAAAATGGTGATAATTGGATAGCTGTTGCCGTAAAGTAGTAATAGGTAGCATAAGATTGTGAATTTAGGTATATATTGATATGAACTGGTTTTTAAAATATAATATTATTCAGTAACTAGAGAGGGGATTCTGGAAAGCTATTTGCTGGGAAAGCTATAAATCGTGCATACTATCATTGCCAATCTATTATGCCGAACAGCTCATGCCTTTTATTACATAAAAATTTAGTTCTCCCGATATAAGGGATACTCAGATATTGTCCGGATTGACCCCTTAGGTTTTCACTTTGCAATGGATTAGTTTTATCTCGGGTTATCTTCGATATTGGGATGGTTTGATGACACTTTTTGCAGTATATAAGACCTTTATGGTCGGAAAATAGATCTCTGATCACATAAACTATCTGGTATATATATTTTTCTTGCCAATATATATGCTCACTATCGATCTGAATATCTTCTTGTCCTTCCTTTGATTTGTCCTGTAGCCACTTGCACAACATAATAA
>JAUWIR010000056.1 GCA_030605265.1 Pseudomonadota bacterium
ATCCCACAACATAAAAATTATCTATTCTTCCACTACAATAACTTGGCAACTATATTGCAATTAAAAATCTAAAACTGATACAAGATAAATTTTTAATGAAAATATTTAAGTTATAGTAATTTTATATGGCCCTTTGAGAAATAGATACTATTTTTCACTTTTATTGATATAGAAAGAATAAAAAATTCAAGGTTAGGACGGGAGAAAAAGAGGCAATGGTATACAAACATTCAAGTACCTCTTTTCACGGCTTATCAAATCCCTTAAGCCGGTATGTTTTCTTTCAAAATCCACAAAAGTCGATCATTACCTCTCTATTAATGCTTTGTGTTTTAGCGGCGAACATCCTTCGTACATTTAACAATAGATTTATCCTTTATTTAATTAACTTGCAGGAAACAGTATTCACATTTATCAGCATATTTTCTTTATTAGTCTTTAGTATTGATAAAAAAATCATGGTTTACTTTAAACGTGGGGTTAGAAAGGACAAAAGAGGGGTTGAGAGTACAACTACATGAGGGGAGGTACTATGGAAGCATATGATACATATAGTTATTTCTTAAAAAAGGAAACTACTGCTTTTGAAAGTATTGCCGTAGAAGACGACGACTTTGATGAGACCCCGGAAGAGGCGTCTGAGGTTGATTCTGAAATAGGTCTTGAAAAAAATAAGAAACAAAACTTCTATGAAGAATGCGACAACCAAGTTCGCACCTATCTAAAAGAAATAGGGAAAGTCCCACTTTTGAGGAAAGAAGAAGAAATTGACATTGCCAAACATATTGCCGAAGGTAACCAAAAAGCCAAGGATCTGTTAATTAAAGCTAACCTTCGCCTGGTGGTAAGTATTGCCAAGAAATATATCAATAGTGGCTTACCTTTCCTCGATCTTGTACAAGAAGGAAATATAGGCCTTATGAGAGCGGTTGACAAGTTTGATTATCGCAAGGGGTGCAAGTTTAGCACATACGCCATTTGGTGGATTCGCCAATCAATAACAAGGGCCTTAGCAGATAAAGGACGTACTATTCGTATTCCTGTCCATACTCTGGATGCGATCAAAACCATGATGAAAAGTCATCAAAAATTAACTCAAAAAATGAAAAAAGAACCAACTTTCAATGAAATTGCTACTGACATAGGTCTTCCAGTGAAAAAAATCCATGATATGATTGGCATCATAAAAAACCCTATTTCTGTTGAAACTCCTCTTGATGAACTGGGAAATTACAATATTGTAGATTATATAGAGGATAAAAATAATGCATCTCCCATGGATACGGTAATTGATTACAACTTAACCGAACAAATGCAAAAAGTACTAAAAACTCTCACGAAACGTGAAAAAATTATCATAGAGATGCGATACGGGATAGGTACTTGCAAAGAACAAACTTTAGAAGAAATTGGAAAATATTTTCATCTTACAAGAGAAAGAATACGACAAATCGAAGAAAGGGCCTTACTAAGATTAAAACAGCCTAATAGAATAACTCCATTAATGGATTTTATAAATAAGTCTTAAAAAAAATTTAGGACAACTAATTTTAAATTAAGCTGTTTTAAATTAAGCTGATGAGCTGATGAGCCGCATAAATAAAATGAAAATTCCTGCTTTTAAAATAAACAGTTCATAAAATAAGTTGTATTCAATAACTTATTCAACGAATTACAAGACATTTTTTAAAAGTGATTGACATTATTATTTATAATAACCTATAATATTTTTAATTAAATCTTATATACCATATCAATACATGCTAATTGCTCTATTCTGAGCAATCCTTCCCAGGCTCAAATCTAACTCAAAACAAATAATCCGATTAGGAAAAATAATCCGAAAAAATTCTAGGCAACAACCATAAAAAACATATTGATAGTTGAAATCAACTATTGTATAATCCACTTAAAATGAAAAGGGAGAAAAATTATGGGTCAAAAAAAATTTACTATTAAAACTTTAATTATACTTTGTTTTATTTCTCTATTAACAGGAGGGATTATCGCCTCTAATCTTAATTGGACTAATACCAGCGTTGCTTTTGAAAACAACACACAAAATTTTCAAGAAGCTCTCATAACGAGAAATAGTTTCGTTAAAATTGCCAGAGAACTTAATCCGACGGTTGTTTATATAAGTTCAACACAGGTTGTTAAAGGCTTTCAATTTCATACTCCCTTAAAAGATCCTTTTCGAGATTTTTTTGGCGATGATTTTTTTAATAAATTTTTTGGAATTCCTAAAGGGGAACTTAAACAAAAAAGCCTCGGCTCAGGTTTTATCATAAGTGAAGACGGTTACATTTTTACCAACTATCACGTTGTCAAAGATGCGGAAGATATAAAAATTACCCTCTCAAATAAAAATGAATATGAGGCTAAAATAATTGGATTTGATCAGGATATGGATATTGCTCTTCTAAAAATCAATGTTAAGGAATCGCTTCCCACTGTTAAAATGGGAGATTCAGACACCTTGCAAATCGGAGAGTGGGTCATTGCCATAGGGAACCCTTTTGGCCTTGAGCACACGGTAACCGCAGGGATTGTCAGCGCAAAGTGGAGGTCAATAGGCCAAGGCCCCTATAATTCATTCATCCAAACTGATGCCTCTATCAATCCTGGAAACAGTGGCGGCCCGCTTATCGATCTGGACGGAGAAATAGTTGGAATCAATACGGCCATTACAGCCGAAGGCCAGGGGATTGGATTTGCCATCCCCATAAATATGGCCAAAGGGGCTTTTATTGAGTTGAAAGAAAAAGGGCGTATTACCCGAGGCTGGTTAGGCTTGATGATCCAAAAAGTCACTCCTGAATTGGCAAAATCCTTTGGATTAAAAGAGAATAAAGGCGCTTTAGTGGCCGAGGTGGTCAAAGACAGCCCGGCAGAGAAAGCGGGAATCCGGCAAGGGGATGTGATCGTTTCCTTTAACGAAAAAGAAATAAATGAATACATTGACTTATCACGCCTCGCCGGACTGACGCGCCCTGGAACAAAAGTAAAATTAGGGGTAGTGCGAGATACGATAAAGAAGGAAGTGACCGTCAAAATCGAAGCATTTCCGGATGAGGAAAAAATCTCCAAAGCACCCATTGAAACCGAATTAGGCATGAGTGTTCAGGATATTACTCCGGATTTAGCAGAACATCTTGATCTATCAGAAGCAAAAGGCATATTAGTAACCAATATTATCTCCGAAGGACCTGCTGATAAAGCAAATATCCAAAGAGGAGACATAATTATCGAGGTTGATAAACAAAAAATCACCAATGTAAAAACTTTTAAAAAAGTAATTAAAAAAGGGAAAAAAACATTGCTCTTCCTGATAAATCGGGGAGAGCATGTTCTTTATACTGCAGTAAAGAAAAAATAATTACTCCTAATTTTTTAAACCGGTTAATTATTTAATCCTCGCATTGAGGGCTTAATGGAGGATGAAAGCGCTGTCTCCTTAATTCCCTTTCCCCAAAAAAATTGGTGTAATAAGCTTATCTTAACAAAAATAAAAAAATAAGATATAGATATACCATGTAAATAATAATTATTTTAAGGAGGATAACATTTTGGAATCAGATATACGTGCTATTAATGAAAAAGTGAAAGAAGAGAGCTTATTCTGCGAAATAGCCTTTAAGGAGTTGGAAAAGGTAATCGTTGGGCAAAGATATATGTTAGAGCGCCTTTTTATCGGCCTTCTCTGTAATGGACACATCCTATTAGAAGGAGTCCCCGGTTTAGCCAAAACCCTTTCAATAAAAACCTTGGCCCAAATAATTAAGGCCCAATTTCAAAGAATTCAGTTCACCCCTGATTTGCTCCCGGCAGATCTTGTTGGCACGATGATTTATCACCAAAAAGACGGCAGTTTCCTTCCTAAAAAAGGCCCGATTTTCACTAATATTGTTTTAGCGGATGAAATAAATCGAGCCCCCGCAAAAGTACAAAGCGCTCTTCTTGAGGCTATGCAGGAGCGGCAGGTAACTATTGGTGAACACACCTACCCTTTGGATGACCCTTTCCTTGTTTTAGCAACGCAAAATCCTATCGAGCAGGAGGGCACCTACCCTCTTCCTGAAGCTCAAGTGGACCGATTCATGTTAAAAATTACTATTAATTATCCAACTAAAAATGAAGAGCGCTTAATTTTGGATCGGATGATGAACGCAGAAGAAATTCCGGTTAATCAAGTGCTTTCAACTGAGGAAATTATTCGGGCAAGATCTGTGGTTAATGAAGTGTATATTGATGACAAAATTAAAGATTATATTATAGATATTATTTTTGCCAGTCGAGAACCGAAAAAATTTGGCTTAGACATTGCTGATTTGATAGAATACGGGGCCTCCCCAAGGGCGACCATTTTTCTTACTCGGGCAGTCAAAGCCCATGCATTTTTGCGTCGAAGAGGGTACGTTACTCCGGAGGATGTAAAATCAGTAGGCGTAGATATCCTTCGTCATCGGATTATCGTTAGTTATGAGGCTGAGGCTGAAAATATTACCTCAGAAAATATTGTTCAACGGATTTTTGACACTATAGAAGTTCCTTAATATGCTCCCAAAAGAAATAATTCAAAAGATCAGACATATTGAAATTCATACCGCCCATTTAGTGAACGACATTTTAGCCGGCGAATACCAGAGTGTCTTTAAAGGCAGGGGGATGGATTTTGCCGAAGTTCGAGAATACCAGATGGGTGACGATATACGGACTATTGATTGGAATGTTACTGCCAGGACCGGCCATCCTCACGTAAAGCAATATGTAGAGGAAAGAGAGCTAACCTTGATGCTCTTGGTGGATGTAAGCTCATCAGGGGAATTTGGCACAGTTGAGCAAATGAAGGGAGAAATCGCCGTTGAGCTTTGCGCAATTTTAGCTTTTTCCGCTATTAAAAATAATGACCGGGTAGGCCTGATCATTTTTACTGATCAAATAGAAAAATTTGTTCCCCCCAAAAAAGGGAAAAAACATGTTTTGCGGGTCATCCGGGAATTATTATATTTTAAACCGGAAACAAAAAAAACAAATATTACCGAAGCCTTGGAATACCTCCACAAGGTTATAAAAAGAAAGTCTGTTGCCTTTCTTATTTCTGATTTCATTTCCGGAGACTATAAAAAGGCCCTTGAGCTCACTAACAAAAAACATGACCTGATTGCCATTACCATTACTGATCCAAGAGAGTTAACTTTCCCGGATGTGGGCTTGATTGAACTTGAAGATGCTGAAACAGGAGAGCAGGTTTTAGTAGATACCTCTGATGAGGAAGTAAGAAGATTATTCTCCGAATTGAATACCCGACAACGAGAAAAACGACACAAATTTTTTCGATCTATAAATTTGGATTTTATAGATATAACCACAAATCGACCTTATGTTGATGAGGTAATTAAATTTTTTCGAATGAGGTCTAAAAGATTACAATAACGAGAAGAGCCGGTATGGAAGAAAACAAAAATCCCTATTCAAAAATAATAGTAGTAATGCTCAGCACGATTCTTTTTCTTTTACTCTGTGTAACATCCCTTTTACTATTTAAAAAAAATACCCTTACTATGCCAAACTCAAAATTGGCCATGGAGCAAAGAGAGTATGCCAATATGCTAAAAAGCCAAGGGCTTTATAAACAAGCGATTGAGGCTTATCGAAGATATCTTTCCATGGATGATCTTGATACCGGGAAACAAGCAAACATCCACTTTGTTATGGCCAATATGTTGAAAGAAAAACTCCATACCTATGATGAAGCTATGGCTGAATACCTAAAGGTAAAGCAACTTGCTCCTGAAAGTACTTTAATACCTGAGATCAACCGCTCTGTTGTTGAATGCCTTGAGAGGATGAATCGCTCTATGGATGCCCAAAGGACCTTACACAAGGCTGTTTCCTTAAAAAAAGAGGAGCGGGAAAAAGCCGAAGCAGTCAATGTTGTAGCCAAAATCGAGGATAAAATTATTACCCTTCAGGATTTAAATGATGAAATACAAAAATTGCCTCCATCAATGCAAAAAAAGTATTCCTCTCCCAATAAAAAATTAGAATTTCTAAAACAATACATAGCCAAAGAAATTCTTTTTGATACAGCCATACGAAATAGATATGATCAGGACCCTTCAATCCAAAAAGCACTTGAGCAGCTACGAAAAGAATTATTAGTACAAAAGCTGATGAACGAGGAAGTGCAAAGGAAAGTTCAGATCTCGGAAGGAGAACTCAAACTCTATTATGAAGCAAATAAAAATCGCTACACGGCAAAAGACCAAGAAAATCAAGAAAAGAATTACCCCTCTTTGAGAAAACAACTGGAAACTGATTTACAAAAAGAAAAAGAACAAATAGCCTACCAAGAATTAATGCAAAAGGCCCTGCAGGCTCAAAACGTAGAAATCTATGATTATTACTTTAAAAAGGAAATACCTGCTCCTTATGAGAAAGGAGTTATTTCGCCTCAGTGATGTCACTCCATCAGCTTTTTTTTAAAATAGGAAAAAAGATACAAAAAATCCTCATAGACATAGTGGTCTTATTGTATTTCTTTTTAATAATCTTTCTGCCTACTACCACAACCTTCTCAGCTGAATCCCGGAAAAAATCAACAGAGATGCCATCAACTCAATCTGAGATTACATCCGCAGAATCAGAGACAGCGCCACCTGAACCCGAGGCAACCTCAGCTGAATCTGAAATACCATCAGTTGAAGCTCAGAGCGCACCTGTGTCAGTAGAATCTAAAGTTGATAAAACTGAAGTGACTATTGGAGACCCAATTCAGTATAGTCTCAAAGTCATTTATCAAAAAGAATTGAAAATATCATTACCGGAATTAGGGAGCAATTTAGGTCAGTTTGATATCCTGGATTATCAAATATCAGAGGTAAATAAAAAAGAGGCAAATAAAGAAGAGGGAAACAAAGAGGGAGAAAAGCTCTTTCAAACTATAACCTATACGATTGCAGCCTATGATACAGGCACCTATCAAATTCCCTCTGCACAGGTCACCTACCTTACTGCCGAAGGAGAACAAAAAACTGTTTCTGCAAAAAAATTAGAAATCAGTGTCAAGGCAGTGGCCCCGGAAGATGCCCAAGACATAAAAGACATTAAAGGGCCCCAAACCTTGGAAAGAAATTGGAAACCCTACCGAAAAATACTTTTCCGGGTCCTTCTTATTGTATTGTTGACCTGTTTGCTTATTTGGGGGATTTGGTACTATCGCAAGAAAAAAGCAATACCCGCCCAAGAACAAAAGATCATACGCCCTGCTCATGAAGTTGCCTATGAGGAGTTGAAAAAAATTTGGGAGGCCTTTTCAGGAGACAAACAGATGAAAATATTCTACTTACGATTATCTGAAATCATGCGCCAATACCTTTCGAGCCTTTATAAAATTAATGCTCTTGAGGCTACAACAGAGGAAATAGTTGCGGAAATAAAAAGAAAAAAACTTCATTGGAACCAACAAACTCTTCTGTCAAATTTCTTATCAGACTGTGATATGGTAAAATTTGCCAAATATGTGCCTCCCCTGGAAGAGGTGGAAACTATTCATCAAACTGCTTTTCGGATTGTTGATGAAACAAAGAAAGAAGAAAAAATAAAACAAGATAAAATAATCACTACAACTACAAATAAGGCCTGGGTTTAAAAAATGCGCTTTCTCTATCCCTATTGGTTAATACTCTTAATAACTATTCCCCTTATGATTTATCGATATAAAAATAAAAAAAGGAAAAGGGCCGTTTTACGATTTTCAGATATTGGGGTCATCAAGCAAATCCGCCCTTCTCGATCTTTGAAATACAGGCATTTGGTGTTTCTATTAAAAACAGTAGCTATTACCCTCATGATCCTAGCCTTGGCCCGTCCGCAATCAGGGGAGAAAAATCGGGAAATCAGTTCCGAAGGAATAAACATTATGTTGGCCTTGGATATTTCAGGCAGTATGAGAGCAGAGGACTTTAAACCGAAAAATCGTCTGCATGCAGCCAAGACAGTGGTTGCTGATTTTGTAAAGGGCAGAGAGTCGGACCAGGTGGGCATGGTGGTTTTTGCCGGGCGCTCTTTTACTCAATGCCCTTTAACTATTGATTATGGGATTTTACTCAGTTTGTTGGAAAATATAGAGATCGGCATGATTGAGGATGGGACAGCCATAGGATTAGCACTTACTAATTGTCTAAATCGGCTAAAAGATGTTGAAGGGAAAAGTAAAATTGTTATTCTCCTCACTGACGGCCAAAACAATAAAGGAGAAATTGACCCGATCACGGCTGCCAAATTGGCCAAAACATTAGGGATTAAAGTATATACTGTTGGTGTTGGAAAAAAAGGAGGGGCGCCGATTCCCATCCAGGACCCATTTTTCGGCAAAGTGTATGCTCGCGGCCCTGACGGGAGGCTCCTTTTAACCCGGATGGATGAAGAAACTTTGCGGGAGATTGCCAAAATCAGTGACGGGCAATATTTTCGAGCCACAGATCCAAAGAGCCTAAAAAGAATATATGAACAAATTGATCGTTTAGAGAAGACCAAAATTGAAATTAAACAGTATATGGAATATACTGAATTATTTCAATATTTTTTAATAACAGCCGTCTTGCTTCTTCTTTTAAGTACATTTTTGGAAAATACGAAATTTAGGACAATTCCCTAATAAAAAAATAGGTTTAAGATTATGAAATTTGCTAATCCCGAAGGGTTCTATTTACTATTTCTCATCCCGATTCTGGTGATATTTTTCCTTAAAGCACGAAAAAGGAAAATACAATCTTTACACAAATTTGGTAATATTACCCTTTTAGAAAAACTCACTTCTTCTTCAGGATTCAAAGGAAAACCACATCGATACATATTTTTTCTTCTTGCCTTAACTTTTCTTATCCTGTCAATAGCCAGGCCTCAATGGGGTACAAGTATGCAAACAATTAAACGCAAGGGTTTGGATCTTTTAATTGCCCTGGACACTTCCAAAAGCATGCTGGCTGAAGATATTAAACCGAATCGTCTGGAGAGGGCCAAATATGAAATAGCCCATTTTATCGATAACCTGCAAGGGGACAGAATCGGTGTAATTTGCTTTGCCGGGACAAGTTTTGTACAATGTCCCCTTACTTTGGATTATGCTGCCGCTAAACTATTTTTAAAGGCAATTGATACACAAATTATTCCAATAGGAGGCACTGCCATAGGAAAGGCCATTGAAAAATCTTGTCAAGCTTTCATAAAGGAGGAGAGAAAACATAAGGTGCTTATATTACTGACTGATGGAGAAGATCATGAAAGTGAGCCTCTTGAAGCAGCTAAAGAAGCTGCTCGTGAAGGGATCAAAATCTATACCATCGGCCTTGGATCAGAAGCGGGAGAGCCAATTCCCTTGAAGAATGAAAAGGGAGCCAATAACGGCTACCTTAAGGACCGTAAGGGAAATATAGTCATGAGTAAGCTGGATCAGGAAACCTTAGAAAAAATAGCCCTTTTAACAGACGGCAAATACTTCCATGCCTCCAGTGCAGACATGGAATTAAAAAAAGTTTTCGAAGATATAGCCAATATGGAAAAAAAAGAGCTTCAATCGCGAAAATATACTCAATATGAAGATCGATTTTATTTCTTCTTATTGCCTGCTCTCTTTTTTCTTTTTTTAGAATTTTTTCTTGGAGAACATAGGCGAGTTAAAAAAGGTTGGGCTGGACGGTTTAAATAACAACCTTATTAAAAATTATAAAATGATGAGACCCTTTGATTTGAAATCTAATTTTTTCTATGGAGTCATTCTTCTCCTTCTATTCTGTTGTGTAGGATGGAAAAATCCCTTTTCCAATAAAACAAACGAGGGAAATAAATACTTTAAAGAAGAAAAATATGATGAGGCTTTAAAAAAGTATCTTGATGCTCAGTTGGATAATCCGGAAGCTGAGATAATTCATTTTAATATCGGCAATGTTCTTTTCAAACAAAAGAAGTATAAAGAAGCAGAGGAAGAATATCAAAAGGCCCTACAATCAAAAAATAAAGACCTGCAAACCAAAGCGTATTATAATCTGGGGAATTGTAAATTCAGGCAAAATGATCTATCAGAAGCTATTGAATTCTATAAAAAAACCTTGGAAAACAAGCCGGCTGATCAGGAGGCCAAATTTAATTTAGAGATTGCTCGACGCAAGCTAAAAGAGTTGGCCCAACAGAATCAAAATCAGCAACAATGTTCTCAACCCCAAAATTCTCAGAATCAAGAGGGACAAAAGGAAAAACAGGAACAAAGCGGGCAATCAACAAAAGAGGAAAAGAGCGCCTCCAATAATGAAGAAAAATCAAATGCCGGTCAGGATAAAAAAAAATCCTCTGCAGCTCAAAAAAAAGAGGAGCAAGAGAAGCAAGGGGAGGAGGAAAAGAATTTAGCCCAAAGTGATCCCAACCAAAGGATTGCTCCTGCAAAATCAGAGGAAAAAGAACCTGATCAACAACAGGAAATTTCCAAAGAGGATGCTCTCAGGATACTCCAAGCCATAGAAGATCGAGAAAATAATGAACTCAAATATTTGCCTCCCCAAACAGGAGGCAGAGAGCGTGTGGAATATGATTGGTAATAAGAAGACAAAAAAATTACTTCTCATGATACTTCTATTAATGATCCCCCTGCTCCTGATTGTATCACCGGTGATTGTGTTACCCGGTTTTGCCGCCCAAGCAATCTCTATTCGCTCCTCTGTTGATAAGACATCATTAACCATAAATGATCATTTTACTCTTTCGGTTATTATCGAAGGCTCCAATATAGGTTCCCTCTCTGATCCCGAGCTTCCTGAACTTGCTCATTTCTCTATTATTTCATCCTCGCAGGGATCAAATTTTTCCTGGATAAATGGGAAAATCTCAGTATCCAAAAGCATACAATATATAGTAAAGCCTTTAGATATTGGTACCTTTACTATCCCTCGCATTATAGTTTCTCAAGGGAAAAACAAATATAGCACAGACCCCATAACAGTAACTGTTTCAAAATCCTTAGCTAAAAGACAGCCCCGCTCCTCCAATCCTTCTAAAAAAATCCCCGGGGGCCGATCACCTTCAGCAACACCCTCTAAAGGTTCTAAAACAAAAAACAAAGGAAATATTTTTATTGAAAATAGGGTTGATAAGAAAAAAGTCTTTGTGAATGAACAAATTATCTTAACTTTCGGGCTGTATTATCGAATAGAATTATGGCAAAATCCATCCTATAGCCAGAGCCCTTTTGAGGGATTCTGGGAAGTGGATTTAGAAAAACAGTCTCCAAAAATTGAATTTCTCGGTGGAAAAAAATACAGGACCCAAGAGATCAAAATGGCTTTATTTCCTATAAGCCCCGGAGTACACACCATAGGCCCGGCAACACTCACCTACCAAACAGGTTTTTTTTCCAGGCCCCGAACTTTGAAGACTGAGCCGATTTCCATAGAGGTGCTCCCTCTGCCAAAGGAAGGAAAACCGCAACATTTCAAAGGTACTGTTGGAAATTATACCCTGAAAGCCCACGTTGATAATAAAAAATGTGTACAGAATGAGCCTGTCACTCTTCACGTGCAAATTAAAGGTACCGGTCATATTGAAAGTATTCCCGAGCCCGTGCTTATTGAAACTGAGGGCATACAAAAATACGATACTGACGTAAAGCAAACTATGATTAGTAAAGAAAAAGTGAGTGGTGAAAAAACCTTTGATTTTCTGCTTATTCCTCGAAAATCCGGTGATCTGCAAATTCCTTCGGTTCATTTTTCTTTCTTCGACCCTAAGAATAAAAGATATGTGCCCCTCACCAGCCAACCTATTGAAATTTTCGTTGCACCCACGGCCTTATCCACAGTCTCCACAGTCTCTGCAACACAAAAGCAGTCAAAAAATATAAACAAACAAGACGTTACTATTGTTCAGGAGGATATCCGCTATATCAGAACAAATCTTAAGGGATTAAAAAAGAACAATTTTTTCTTTGAAAATAAAATATATTGGTGTATTATAATCTTCCCCTTTCTGGGTCTAATACTTTGCTTTTGGCTTGATCGAAGAACACAGAAGATACAAGCAGATAAAGGATATGCGCGATTAAAGCAGGCTCTTCGGAAAGTTAAAAAGAACCTTCAAAAAGCGCGTTTGTATGACAAAAAGGGAGAAGAAAAAGAATTTTATGCTGCTATTGCTAAATCTTTAACTGAATACATTGCAGACAAATTCAATATGCAGGCTGCAGGGCTTACTAATCATCTTATCACGCAGGAGCTTCAAAAGATTGGGGCACCTGAAGAAACAACAAAAAATTTACAGAACTGTTTTGACGATTGTGATTATGCCCGTTTTGCACCTTCAAATGGTGATGCCAAAGCCCGAAAAAAAATGCTTAAAAAAGTCGAACAAGTTATACTGCAGACGGAAAAGGCAGTAAAAGGGAAAGTATGATGAAGTTAAAAAAAGGCACAAAGGCACAAAGGCACAAAGGCACAAAGGGTGAAATTGCGCATAAAAAAAATGAAAATTCCTATACATTCAAGACAAAAAAAATTCACCTACTCATTCTTTTTATTTCCCTATCTATGCTCATTCTCTTTGCTTCAGCCCGGGCAGATGAAATACAACTATTTAATCAAGCTAATGATTACTATTCAGAAGGCAACTATGGCCAAGCCATAGAAAAGTACCAGGCCTTGATTACCGAGGGATATCAAGATCCTCCCCTTTTTTATAATTTAGGGAATGCCTATTTTAAAATAGGAGAGTTGGGAA
>JAUWIR010000559.1 GCA_030605265.1 Pseudomonadota bacterium
CCGTGGTGCCGATTTTCATAAAAGCATCTTTGTAGCATCGGGGGAATTCATTCATCATGACCCCTCCATTTTCTCCGTCACTGATCTGAAATACAAAGGGCGGGATAGATTTATCTCCTAATTGTTGTCTTTTCAGGCTTTTTGCCTCTGCATAGGGTTGCATATGGCCGACTAATTTAGTATCCGAGCCTTTTGTTTTAATTAAGGCGATCATCTTCACTTTATCCCCTTGAGAATTTTGGGCTGTTAAAATATGGGGAATATGGGGATCTTGTATCCTTTTTCCCTGTAAGGTTTCAACTGTATGCTCTTGCACCATAAGCCATGTAAAGCCGGTTTCCTTTAAGGTCTTAATATATTCATAGCACACATCAGGATGAATAGGCAGATGCATTTCAGGAGGAGAAAAGCCTTTTACCCTGGCCAATGCTTCTAATCCGAAGATGGCTGCAAAGTGGTGTTGCCATGCTTGGATATGAAGCTTTATGTCTGAGGGAGGGGTGGAGGAGACCACTGCATGAGACCACATAGTGCCTACCCATTCAATACAACGGGCATATTTTTCTTGTAAGGTTACTGACTTTAGGTTTTCAAGTAGTTCGCCCCTTCCCATTTGGCGAAGCCCATAGAAGAGATTTCCCGAATAATCAAGCATCACTCTGGGGTGGTATCCGTTGTCTACCATCTCTCGTATAAAGTCAGCTATACGACTGTAACATTTGGCAAACACAGGAGCATTGTGATTATCATGGATATGTTGATTCTCCATCATGTGTTGGAGGTTCCCAATAATCGGGGCTGTTGATAAATTCTTCCCTTCAGCAAGGATAAGTGGTTGGTGCATATGCAGGGCAATGCCAAAGGATGATTCAACTTCTTTAATATTAACTTGAGTCCTGTCCGGGAAGGAAGGGGTATTTAGGGCCAAAGTCGCCTCTATTTCCGCTTCATGCCCACAAATAACAGGTAATCCATTTGTTGTTTCTAAAAGTGGCTCCATAGAGAAATACACTCCTTTTTTTTCAAATAATAGGAAATTAGCACTATGCATAAATATACCATCATCCTATTTATCATACAACGTAATTTTATCACTGTTCATGGAGACCTGTTTTTATCAAAAGAAAAAAGACCAGAAGAGAGCAATAAGGCCGCAAAAAATAAAATTGCTGTCAATGATGAGTTTTGATGTAATTCCATCGAAATTATAACTGGTGTCAGAGAAAAGCATATAAATCCAGGGGAAGAAAATACAAAGGGAAAGAAAATAACTTAGCGAGGTTGTCCATCCCAGATAGCCCGCCAGGAACAGCAGGATAAGGGAAGGCAGGGAAATAAAAAAAAGGAGAAGCTTAATTTTTTCCTGGCCTATGATAATTGGAAGGGTTTCTCTGCCCACGATTCGATCTTCCTGAATATCCCGTATGTCTTGAAGCACGGAACGAATAAAAACAATGGTAATAATAAAGAGAAGACAAACAGCAGTATGTATTCCGGTGGAATCGATCCCGCATAGAAGGGGGATGCCAACCGCTATACTTGCCCAAGCTCCGGCTAGAAAAATATCTTTTGAAGCAGGAATATCTTTAAGCCTGCGGAATTGTGTATGAACTTGCCACTCCCGTGGAATAAGAGGGATACTGTAAACAATCCCTCCAATGCTGGCGAGCAATAAGAATAAAAAAGGATAAAGGCCAAGATTGATTGATAGAGAAAGTGCTAAAATCAAAGAAGTCATGGCTAAAATCAAACGAAATGAGCTGTAACTTGAAAGATGAAAAATTTTTACTAGATCCTGACTCCCTAATTTATTTTTATCTAATAGATGATTTGATAAATACATAGCGAAAACATAAAGGGCTGGGATAATTAAAAGAGGGAAGGTTGGCCGAATCCCTTGCAAAAGCGCAGCAGCATAACTTATGCTAAATGCTCCTATGGCAATAAACAGGTCGCTTCGATCAAGAAAACGTAACCCTTGAAATAAATAGCGCATGATAAAATTGGCTTTATGTTGCTTAAGAGAAATTAATTTTTCAATTACCTCCTCAATAATCCAATTAGGCGTAGATGCCCCTGCTGTAATGCCCAGTCGATCGTATTTTTTGAGCTCTTCAATTTTTAATTCTGCAACAGTCTCAATATGGAAAGTGGGTTTTGGTAGAGCAGCCGTCATTTTAGCAAGACGAACAGTATTGGCGCTGTTTTCACCTCCAACTACAATCATGGCTTCTACTTCGCCGGCGATTTTGAGGGCTTCCTCTTGTCTTCTGTAGGTTGAATTACAAATAGTGTTAAATATTTTTGTTTCCTCATATTTACTTTGAATTTTTTGAGAGATTTTTTTAAAATGGCTAACATTTTGAGTCGTTTGAGCCACAATACATAATTTTTTAATACCAGGCGGTAATGACTCAATTTCTGCAAAGGAATTTATCACTGAGCCTAATCCATTGGCAAATCCTAAGATGCCAACTACTTCAGCGTGGCCATTATCGCCAATAATAACGATGTGGTAGCCCCGGGTGCTGTGGGATTTAACTATGGATTGAACTTGGGCTACATGAGGACAGGTGGCATCACAAATCTTAAAGCCTATTTTTTTTAGTTGCTTTTTTGTTTTGGGGGGGATGCCGTGAGCTCGGATGACAACAGTGCCTTTTGGAACGGCATCAGGGTCTGTCAGAGCAGTGATCCCTCTTTGCTCTAACATAGCGATCACTTGAGGATTATGAATCAATGGGCCAAAAGTATATATGGGGGGATCTTTCAGTCGGGCTGTATCCAAAAGAATATTCACAGCCCTTTGGACCCCGGTACAAAAGCCCGCTGTTTTAGCAATTTTTATTTCCATAGATTTTTATCCTATCCTCTTTTTGCATAAGATTCAAGAGGATGGTTGGTTTGCCCAGCAATTCTCTATTTGACATGATTTGGATCAAGGTAACAATTGTTCACCGCAGAGAACGCAGAGTTCGCAGAGAGAACATGAGAAAAACTCAGCGTTCTCTGCGGTGAATTATATTTTTTTAATACTTGGGTTTTAACAGAATTGCTGATTTTGTGAGGTTGTGAGGTTGACGAAACCCATTTCTTTCAATACAATAGGTAAAAAAACAGATATGGTCCAGATTTGTCATTATAATTAAATTATCACATAAGGTTTTAACAATTGATCTTGCTCATAGGCGGTTACACGTTAATACAGTGTTGGTGAACCTGTAAGTTTTGGGATTTTATTCTTGGGAACCCCATAAGCCCTGAACTCTGAACTTTGAACTCTGAACCTTTTAACCCTGAACCTTTGAACCCGTAAACGGTTATAAATAATGATTTCCTTACAAAAAGTATCGAAACAGTTCGGCAAAAAGGTTTTATTTGGTGAAGCGGATTTTC
>JAUWIR010000555.1 GCA_030605265.1 Pseudomonadota bacterium
AGGGAGTGGAACCACCTTTTATATATATCTACCTGCGTCAGAAAAGAAAATCCAAAAAAATAAAAAAGGGGCCATGTCGCCAATCCCCGGCAAGGGAAAAATCCTGGTCATGGATGATGAACAGGCCGTTAGAGTTTTAGCAGTCAATATGCTTAAAATGTTTGGATATGAGGTCCAAACTGCCGAGGATGGAGTGAAGGCTGTAGAATTATATATAAAGGCCAGGGAATCAAATAAATCCTTTGATGCGGTAATAATAGATCTGACTATCCCCGGCGGAATGGGGGGCAAAGAGACAATCAAAACATTGCTTGAGATAGATCCCGGAGTCAAGGCAATCGTAGCAAGCGGTTATTCAAATAGCCCTATAATGGCGGACTATAAAAAATTTGGTTTTCTCGGCGTTATCTCCAAACCTTACCAAATGCAAAAATTAAGCGAGTTACTGCATGAAGTGACTTCCTGAATTTGTAGCCGTTCAGGGTTTAAAAGTTCAGAGATTCAGGGTTCAGAGGTTTTCTTAAAGACTCATTCATAAAAAAAACGGCTAATGGAAAAATTCCCATTAGCCGTTTTAAAAAAAAACTTAAAAGGTTAGGAAAGGTAACGGCTTTCGCCGATAATTTATTTATCGGCAAGAAAAAAATATTTCTTTAAAAAAATTAATCAAAATAAAATATCATTACCAAAACACATTTAACTATTATATAATGGCTAAAATTAAGTTAATAAAGTATGAATTATGAAGTATGAATTATGAAGGATGAAGGATGAAATCCCGCATAAAAAAAATGAAAATTCCTGGTACTATCAAGATAAGGCTATCTTCCAAAATTAAGAATAGAAAACTCTAAACATGAAAACTCATCGCCGGCTTATTATTATTGCTTTTTTTATCTTTCTTTGTTTTTCCTTTAGGTTAGGGGCAGCTCAGGATAATAATAGCCAAAAAAAACCTACGACTAATACTTTCCAAGGAATTGAAACCGGAAAAATAAAAAGTCTTCAAGCTGTCCTGGAGTCCATAACTCAGCTGGAAGAGGAGGTGGAGAAAAAAAGGAATGCCTTAAAATCAGCCATTTCAGAAGCGGAACAGGAGGAAATTGAAGAAGAGATTGGCGCCTTGAATTTGCAAATAAAATCCCTTGAAGACAATTTCTCTGAAATTGCCTCAGGTGTGGATATGAGGCTTTTCACAAAATCCATGATCCGAAAATTCGACTGGGCTGAAGAACTCAAAGACATACTAAAACCAATTCTGGATGACCTCAGGGGAATGACCGCCAGCCCAAGAGAGATTGATCGGCTCCGCCGAGAAACCCAGGAAGCAGAGAAAAAACTCTCATCCGCCAACAATGCCAAGGAGAATATTCTTGAATTAATCAGTAAAGTTACTAGTCCCGGCCTTAAGATTGCCCTAACAAACCTTGAAAAGCAATGGTTAATACAACAACAACAGCTCAAAGCCCGACGTGCCATTGCCTATGAACAATTAAAGCAAAAGCTTTCTGAAAGAAAACCCCTGTCGGAGACCGTCCAGCAAATCTTTCGTATTTTTTTCAAAAGCCGCGGCAGAAACCTCTTGCTTGCACTCCTGGCTTTTTTTGGATTATGGATTCTGCTTTGGAAACTTCATGAAAAATTTAAACGAATGCGCTTTTTTCAGCGATTGGGACGGACCTTTTCCGCCCGATTATTTGATCTTCTCTATCATATTATTACTCTGCTGATGGCGATTATGGCGCTTCTTACAGTTTTTTACATGGTAGGGGACTGGGTGCTTCTAACTGTTTCCCTCATTATTCTGTTTGGAGTAATATGGGCCTCACGACACACAGTGCCTCGTTTTTGGGAACAGGCTAAATTTTTACTCAATATGGGGACTGTGCGGGAAGGAGAGCGCCTTGTTTACGCCGGCCTTCCCTGGCTGGTAAGATCACTGGGGTTCTATACCCGGCTTACTAATAAAGAGCTGGTAGGCGGAGAAATTCGTCTTCCCCTCCGGCATTTAGTTGAACTTCATTCCCGCCCCTTTAAGGAGAATGAACCTTGGTTTCCTACGAAAGAGGAAGACTGGGTCATTTTATCAGATAATACTCATGGGAAAGTAGTCACCCAAACCCCCGAGATGGTCGAGTTGGCGCTACTTGGGGGAAGTCACAAAATCTATGGCACTGCGGATTTTCTTCAACAAAACCCTATGAATTTATGCCCGGCCTTTCGGGTACAAGTTACCTTTGGTATTGATTATCAACACCAGGCGATTATTACTGAAGAAATACCCTTGACCTTAGAAAAGATGTTACAAGAAAGGCTCATTGATTATGTGCCTGAAAGAGAAATAAACAATATAAAAGTAGAATTTAAGGAAGCCGGAGCCTCTTCACTGGAGGTTGAAGTATTAGCTGATTTTTTAGGAAGTGTTGGTGGGAAATATTTTATTCTCCAGAGGGCAATTCAAAAAATTTGTGTTGATGCTTGCAATACATTCAATTGGACAATTCCTTTTACTCAACTTACCTTACATATGGCCCCTCAAGAAACAAGGGAAAATCAATAAAAAAATAAAAAGTCATAAGTGCAAACTACTTTTCGTAATGTATGAAAGATGCCCTACTTTTCGTTCTTTATGTAAGGATGCCCAATTTTTCACCAATAAATAAAGTAATTGACTTTGAATATAAACCATGGTATATAATTAATTTTATTATCTCAATCTACCAAATTTTCTGAACTTATTGGTTTTTATTTTTTTAAGCATTTGAAATTTAACCATTCAGCAAAATAAGCTGCGGATTTAATTACATCCATTTTAGCCTTTTTAAATTAATTATCTTTTTTTTGTAATTACTTAACCTTTTTCTTAAAAAAAATGCGATCTCTACATACTTATTTGTCTAGTGATACATCGAATTTTTCTTTATGCCCAATACCTGTTTCTACAGATATAATTGTATTAGAAAAAATTCCTTTTCCCTTTCAAATAATTCTTGAAAACGAATATTCCCGGTTAATCGAAGGCCGGATCATAACAGATAATACAAGTGAAATAAAAAAAGTTTTCCTATTAATTCAAAAAGATTATTATACAATAAAGAAAGATGAATTAAGGCCGATAACCAACCAGGAGATTGATCATTTATGGCAAAAAACTTTCTCCTTCCATAACCATAATAAAAACAACCAATTTATTTCTCTCTCCGCACAACTTGACCAACAGGGTAATTTAACGCCTTTCTCACCCCTATTTTTTTGTAAATATAATAATCAGTTTTTCCCCCCTCCCTGCCCAAGGTGCGGTACCCCTCTTCAGCAATGCTATGACGATCATTTTCTTATCTCTTTAGGCCTTCAACCTTATTCAACCTCATTAAGACGTTACCTGCATTGTACAGGTTGTCCTTCAGAAGAAGCTGATGATTTTTACACC
>JAUWIR010000573.1 GCA_030605265.1 Pseudomonadota bacterium
ATCATCCTTTAATTTTTCGGCTGTATTTAAGGACACTTTTTGAAAACGATATCCCTTTTAAAAGAGATTTAATTAAAAAGGTTCGAAAAACCTCTGTTGAATATTTAATTCCAATTTTAGAAGAGGGTCGAAAAAAAGGTGAAATTAGAGCTAATTGCGATACAAAACTAATAGCCAATATTCTCGATGCAATAATAGATCGATTTTTACAAAATTATTTGGGATCTGATATGGATTCGGATGGCTGGACTACCTATTTAGAAAATGATGTTAATGAATGGATTGAAATATTAAAAAAGGGAATTGTTTGAAATGCTAGATAAGGATTTGAAGTCTATTTATGATAAAATTTCAGAACAAAAGAGGCTGTCCTTTGAGGATGGTTTGCTTCTGTATCAATCAAATAATCTTTTAGGCATTGGTTTTTTGGCAAATTTAGTCAGAGAAAGAAAGAATGGTAATGATGCTTTTTATATTTATAATCAGCATATAAATTATACTAATATATGTAAAAATGGATGTTATTTTTGCGCATTTAGCCGTAAAAAAAATGAGCAGGGCGCCTATACTCTTTCAATAGAAGAGATAGCTGAAAAAGTACGTTCTCGATTGAAGGAACCTATAACTGAAGTGCATATTGTTGGCGGCTTAAATGAAGACCTGCCTTATGATTATTACTTAAAGATGCTATCTACTATAAAGAGAATTAAACCATCCATACACATTCAGGCTTTTACGGCAGTTGAGATTGCTTTTTTAGCTGAAATAGCCGGCAAAACAATTGAAGAAACCATAATTGAGTTAAAAGAAGCAGGATTAGGATCTCTGCCTGGAGGTGGAGCGGAAGTATTAAGTTCAAGGGTTCGTCAGTTAGTTTGCCCTGAAAAATTATCTGCCAAAGCTTGGCTTGAAACAGCTAAAACAGCTCATGAACTGGGTGTTAGAAGTAATGCAACAATGCTTTACGGCCATGTAGAAACCTTGCCGGAGAGAGTATCCCATTTAATTGCCCTTCGTGAAGCACAGGATGAAACAAATGGTTTCTTGGCTTTTATCCCTTTAGCTTTTCACCCTCAAAACACAAAATTGGCAGATAAGAAAAAAACAACCGGGTTTGATGATCTAAAAAATATTGCCATTGCCCGTCTCATGCTGGATAATTTTCAACACATCAAACCTTTTTGGATTATGGTTACACCGAAAATAGCTCAAATTTCCCTTTCTTTTGGTGCGGATGATATGGATGGTACGGTTATCGAAGAAAAAATTACCCATATGGCCGGAGGGGAAACTGCGCAGGCTTTGCCGGTAAAGGAATTAATTTATTTAATTCGTCAAGCAGGAAGGACGCCCCGGCGACGGGATACCCTGTATAATTACATTGAGAGAGGTTGAGTATTGATTAATCATGATAAAGAAATAAAAAATATATTAGATAAGATCCATAATGAACGCAGGATTACCAAAGAGGAAGCCTTAATCCTGTATCAGAAAGCAGATTTGTTAACTTTAGGGGCCTTGGCTAATTGTATACGACAAAAATTGCATCCTGAAAATTTTGTTACCTATATTGTTGATCGAAATATCAATTATACAAATATCTGTAATTCCAAATGTCGCTTTTGTGCTTTTTACAAAGAAGAGGGTTCAAAAGATGGTTATGTTATTTCAAAAGAGGAGTTATCTCAAAAAATAGAGGGAACCATACAATTAGGCGGTATCCAAATATTACTTCAAGGTGGGCTTAACCCGAAGTTAAACCTGGAGTATTATGAAAATTTACTGCACTATATAAAATTTCATCATAAAATCCATATTCATGGGTTTTCACCTCCGGAAATTATACATATGTGTCGTCAAAGCGGATTATCTATTTTTAAAGTATTAAAAAGATTAATTGCAGCCGGTCTTGATTCAATGCCGGGGGGAGGTGCCGAGATACTAGTGGATAGTGTTCGAGAGAAAGTATCCCCCGGGAAGTGTAATTCTGAAAAGTGGCTGGAAGTTATGGAAATTGCCCATCAAACCGGACTGAAAACTACCGCTACCATGATGTTTGGCCACCTTGAATTTCTGGAAAATCGTCTTGAACATCTGGATAAAATTCGTCAACTCCAGGACAGGACAAAAGGATTTACCGCTTTTATCCCATGGCCCTTTCAGCCTAAAAACACTCAAATAAAAAAGCAGACTACCTCAGGATTTGAATATTTAAAAGTATTAGCGCTTTCCCGGATCTTTCTTGATAATATTATAAATATTCAAGCATCCTGGGTCACTCAAGGGGCTAAAATTGCCCAAATTGCTCTCACCTTTGGAGCGAATGATTTAGGTTCCACTATGATTGAAGAAAATGTAGTAGCAGCAGCCGGTGTTTCCTTTCGATTGCCGGAATCAGAGTTAATACGAATAATTAAAGATGCAGGATTTCAGGCGGGTCGAAGAACTATGGATTATGCCCTTCTTAAAAAAAGATAAAACCTGTGAAATTAGATTTTTATATTCACTTATGTAAAAAAATATTTGACAGGATAACAGGATAAACATGATTTAAATCCAGATTATTTTGAAGTTAAAGTCTGTAAGACGAATTATTAAAGCCCATTAAGTACAATTAGTTAATTACCTTGTGGCAGCGAGAAAACCAGTGGGCTTGATACTTAATTTGGAAAAAAAAGTTTAGATCAAACGTAAAGTCAAAGAGTTATTGTAAAGGATAGACAGGATTAAAAATTATCTTGTCAATCCTGTTATCCTGTCTAAAAAATAATTACGTGAAAAATGAAGGACCATTTAGAATTACATAGAGCAACCCGGGTATTGCCGATTATTTCCCCTCCCATTTATGATGGAATTGTCGTCCTTGAAAAGGGAATCGTAAAAGAGGTGGGGTTGTCTAATAAAATCCTAAAAAGTTACTCAAAATCCGCTAGAAAATATTCTCTTATAGAGCATGAACAAGGTGTTATACTCCCTTGCCTGGTAAATGCTCACACCCATCTTGAGCTTTCCTGTCTTTCAAATAAAATAACTCCTAAGGGGAATTTTTTTGACTGGATTCGAGAAGTAATTGAGAAAAAGAAAATTTGCAGTGAAGATGAAATGAAACAGGGGATCTCTTCTTCTATTGGTGAGCTTCAGCAAACAGGAACAGGTCTTGTGGGCGATGTATCAAATAGTGGGTCCTCTTTATCAATTCTTCGAAAAAGCCCTTTGCATGGGCGAGTGTTTCTTGAGGCAAT
>JAUWIR010000523.1 GCA_030605265.1 Pseudomonadota bacterium
ACATACAAAAAGAGGCTATTTCAGTACTTTCCTTTAAATGCATCTTTGATAAAAAGTAATAATTTTTCGTTGATGCATAAATTTTACTTTGTATTTTTTATGCATTTCTGCTGATTCTCAAATTGTAGGGTTAAAGCATAAAATTTTTAAGGTGTAAACGCTTACGGGCAAGATAAATGAGACAAAGACAACCCTGAAGGGTGAACCATGAGCTCCTAAAGGGTAACGAGAAATCTTTGTGGAATAATTTTTGCACATTAAGAGGGTCAAGAACTCATTCTCTGTTCCAGTGCTTTTGGTTTCGGGAGGACAGGCATAGTGAGAGGAAAAACAAATTAGACAGGATTAATAACAGGGATTAAACTGCATTTTTGGGTTGATGAGCTGATAGTAACAGGTTAGGAGGTGGCGGTTAGGTGAGAGATATTGTGGAACTTTTTGTGGTCTTATTGATCGTCTGTTTTCTGGCAGCTTCCTCTCTAGCTTATGTTCATAAGATAACTGAAGGGCCCATTGCCAAACAAAAACGCTTAAAAGTCCTCCGGGCCGTTGAGGCGATCCTGCCTCCTTTTAGTAATAAACCTACTGAGGATACCCTCAGCCTCTCTTTGGAAAACCAGGAGAAGCTTACCTTCTATCTTGGGAAAAATGCAGGGCAACTAACAGGTGTTGCCTTTAAGGTACTTACCAAAGAAGGGTTTGGCGGGACCATTGAAATGATGGTGGGAATATCTCCTGAAGGATCAATTACCGGAGTTGAAATCTTAAGCATGGTGGAAACCCCGGGACTAGGAGCAAAGATTAGTGATCCCGGCTTTAAAAATGCCTTTAAGGAAAAAAGTCTTGAGAACACCAACTGGGCCTTGAAAAAAGAAGGAGGAGATATCGATCAAATCACCGGTGCATCGGTTTCTTCTAAAGCAGTAGTTAAGGCATTGAAAAAAAGCCTGGAATTTTTTGAAAACAATAAACAACAATTACTCAAAGACATTCCGGGAGATATCAGTGTATAAATTTCTGAAGGAAATCATCAAAGGCCTCTGGCAGATGAACCCTACGTTCAGGATCATCCTGGGAATGTGCCCCACTCTGGCGGTAACCACGACTTCACTCAATGGTATGGCTATGGGGCTTGCGGCAACGTTTGTTTTAGTTTTTTCCAATGTCATTATTTCCTCTGTCAGAAATCTAATTCCCAAAAATGTCAGGATACCTGTTTTTATCGTTATTATCGCCTCCTTTGTGACCATAGTTGATATGATCATGGCAGCTTACTTTCCTGAGCTTCATGAGACCCTCGGTCTTTTTATTCCTTTGATTGTGGTGAATTGCATTATCCTGGGCCGGGCAGAGGCCTTTGCCTCAAAAAACGCCGTCATTTATTCCCTGGCAGATGGATTAGGCATGGGAGTTGGTTTTACCCTATCTTTAACTTTTTTAGGAAGCATTCGGGAATTTTTAGGAAATGGCACACTCTTCGGTATTGCGCTCTTTGGTGAATCCTATGCCCCTTCATTAATCATGATCATGCCGCCTGGGGCTTTTATTACCCTGGGCCTTCTCATGGCTCTAATGAATAAAATGGAAGAAAAAAAAGCCGGCAATAAATACAGCTGATGAGCTGATGAGCCGCATAAATAAATTAAAAATTTTGGCATCCTTCATTTATGCCCAAAAGTAGTTGACACCTTTTTAAATATTTTTAAAAGAATTGCCTCATTTTTAGCATTTGTTGCTAGCAAATATTGCTAATCTTTTTTATTACCTAAACCTTAAAAAGTGGGGAACTATACTATAACTGATTGTTTATTAATATTAAATTGCTAACTTTTCATTTTGGCACATGAATTGCCATTATATGATATCACAACCACTAATAAAAAAATAAATACCAAAAATAATTCTTCCATTTCTTCCATTAATTCTTAAAGGAGTTCAGCCATGAAACGAAGAAATATTTATAAAATATTAAAAAGATTAGAAAAAAGTATGTATTGGGGCGATATTGTATTTGTTTGTTATATTGGCATATTAACGATATATAATTCTTTGAAATAACATCCCCACCCCACCAAACGATCTTTGCCGTACCGTACCTTAATTGCCCTTTGGAGCTTCATCATCTAACATCCCCGATGAAGCTCCCTCCTCACCCCTTTTTCTCAATAATCTGAGAAAGAAAACATCCACCATCTTTATTTGCATAAAAATCCTCCGGAATAGTTTCCCGGACTATTCCTGTTTCCTGCCGGATCTCTTTTTTTTCTAAATAATCAGCAATATCCTTTAATCCGAGGCTTTCCAAATTTGCCCTGGTAGAGTGCCCCGTGTCAGGGTCCCACCCTTCAAAAAGATAATAGGCTGTTTTCCATTCCTCAAATTTTTCCCTGTCAAGGTATCTTCCTGCAAGATTAATGTATTTCCATTCTCCCTCTTCTATTCCGGGCATTTTGTAAAAGGGCATTACCTGACCGCCAAAGGGTTTGGTGTAAATGTATTCGGCAAATTGCAGCATATCTCTATGCCTTCCCTGAAGGGCCCAGATACAATTATCCAGGTTCCAAATCTTGCGGCCAACCTCCATGCCCTCTTCAAAACTGAGGTCAATCCCGGTAACGGCCTTTAAAAATTTTGGCTCTGCCTCAGGGGTTGACCCTCTGTTGTCGGGGTTATTAAGATTAAGCATGTCAGGCCAGGCCCAATCACACAGCAGCACCGATTGTTTCCAAAACCGAGTATAGCGCCTATGCCAGGCCACCAACTTGACAATGTGCTCTGAATACATATTTTCCGTACTATAATCCAGCATTTGCTTATCCCCGGCAAAGGGGACCATTTTGTCAGTAAAAATAGTAACCGCCTCTTCAGCCGTGGCCAAGGGCTTTCTTAATTCCAGCAAGCAATTGAGTGTGGGGTCCCAATAAAGGCCGTTAAAATCGTGCTCATTAATGTCTCTATCCCCTAAAATAGAACCATAGCCCCATTCAATTTCGGCTCGGGGATCATATCCGTGCTCAGGAAGCCCATGGTAAGGGTAGGGGAGTAACCCTTCCTTTAAGTCCTCTTCCAATCTTCCCCACAGCTTGGCAGCTCGATAAAGGCCCTCGCCAATGGCATAACCGAATTCCGTTCTGCGCTCAGACATCAGGGTTAATAAGTTTTTAAAAAATTCCAGGCTTTCATAATTTTCAAAATCAAGATCGCATTCAATTTGTTTACCTTTTCCCAAAACTCCCATTTCATAAAGATCTTTGAGATAATCCATATAAAGCACTTCAAAGGCATTGATTCCGAACCTATTAATAAGATCAGTCGCTTTGAATTGATCATCTCCCTTGACAGCTGAGATAATTGTTTCAAGACATTGGGCTTCATTGGCTAAACCGCTCTCATATCTTCTGCGGCAGCCTGATTGACACCCAACGCACGCTTGTGGCCTTTGTCCGCCGTCTTGCTTTTGTAAAGGATTGAGTTGCCCCGGAGCGCTGGAAAAATGGGTAGACATATAAGGCTTTTGCTCCTCAAGATCAAAGGCGTACTGCTTCATTTGTGACAGCCGGGCCTCCATCAGGGCATTCGGGTTAGCTATGGCTACACTGCCGGTACCAATCACGGAAACTGCTTTGAGATTTTTTGATCCCCACACACCGCCGAAACCGCCCTGTCCTACGGCATTTCCT
>JAUWIR010000575.1 GCA_030605265.1 Pseudomonadota bacterium
AACAACTCCCCCTGAAAAAGGTTAATAAAATTGTCCATAAAATAATAATCTATATAATTATTTTTGTCCACTAAAATTATTTGATTTATAAAAAATTCACCAACCTGGAATCCAGGAAGAGCCTAAAAGAATTAGCAATCTTTATTGATGCGGGCAGAGAGGTTGAAGAATATGACGGGGTACGGGATTATGCTTTTGAGAAAGTAGCTGAAACACATAATGTAAGCATATCTACTGTGCGCCGAATTTATGAGAAATATTTGGTTTTCATAAAAGGGGGTAATTTATGAAAAATCAATAAATTGACACAACACTAACGAACGATTATTATCATAAATAAGAAAAGGGAGGGGGCCAAAAGCCCTCGACAAGCTTTGATCTGACCCCACTCCCTACTCTGAAAGCGATACCCTTTTTTTGTTTAGGGAAACGCCATATTTATTTTAGCAAAGTTAACTAATAGCCACAAGGAGGAAAAAATGGGGAAGAGGAAATACCGGACGCATATTAAATTTAAAGAAGCGGTTAGAAAGTATTGCCGGAAGGAAGGGATACCGCTGTATGTTTTAGCCTTCCGCCTGGGGAAAAATCATGCTTCACTTTCGTATGCTTTAAATGACGTTCGACTTTATACACCAGACAATGAATTTTTAAAAAATGTTGCCGAAGCGGTCAATTATCAAGGGCCGGTTGTGGATCTCGAAAATGAAAATCGATGTTATGCGGTCGGCTAAATTGATTAACATATTGTAGATTTGGATAATCATGATAGAAAATTCTGTTGACTACTTAATATCAAAAAATAAAGAGCCAATAAAATATGATGGTGATGAAGTCATATTTAATTGCTTTTTCTATGGATGTGATGATAAAACAGGGCATCTTTCAGTAAATAAGAAAACTGATAAATTTAGGTGTTGGAAATGTCCTGCCTCTGGGAACCTTGTTACCTTAAAAAAGCATTTTGGGGATTATGAGGAAAAGAGCAAAAAACCAAGTCTTCAATATATCCTGGATAAGGTCCGGAATAATGATAAATCTAAGTGTATTCAATACTTGGTGGCCCGATGCATACCGGAAAAAATTGCCAAAGCATGTCAAGATCATTTTTTTTACAGCAATCATCCTAAATATGGTGAAGCAATAATATTTCCCGTTTATCGTAATGGAGAAATTATATCTTTAAGCTTTAAACAATTAGATGGTGGCAAAGCAAAATTTTTAGGTGGTTATGAAACGAAAGGAGGTTACTGGCCAAACCTTACAATTAAAGAGGTTAAAGAGAATTGTATCCTTGTGGAATCAGCAATAAATTGGCTTACAATGCAATCCATACCATATTTCAGAAACAAATATACAATCATTTCATCGTTTAGTTCTTCCAATATTCCAGATATTTTATCCGGTGCTAATGAAATTAACATCTTTATTGATAATGATCCAGCTTCGGAAAAGTGGGCACAAAGGGTAAAGAATGAACATCCTGAAAAAATAGTTAGGAAATGCATTTGGCTGAAAAAAACTCTAAAGGGCTATGATGTTAATGACCTGGCTCAGGAGCTGAAAGATCCACAGCAATTAGAAGAGGCAATTATAGCAATTGATTTTGATGAATTAAAAGAAAAAAAATTACCTAAAAAAGAGAATAGCAAAATAGAGGGGGAAGATGGGAAAGTAACACAATCGCAGCGGTTACTTGCTTTTGCTGAAAATATAGATCTATTTCACACATCAGACAACCAGGTGTATGCAGTCATTCCAATAGAGAATCATGAGGAAACTTGGCCAATTAAAAGTAAAGAATTTAAACGCTGGCTGAAAAGAAAATTTTATCTCATAGAAAAAAAGCCACCTGGAGGACAAGCCTTTCAGGATGCTTTTGACCAATTAGAGGCCAAAGGACAATATGATTCGCCACAGTGTTCAATATTTACGAGACTGGCTGAACATAAAGGAAAAATTTATTTAGACCTACTTAATGACGATTGGGAAGTTGTCGAGATCACTCAAAATGATTGGAAAATAATAAGTGACCCACCGGTTAAGTTTAGAAGGACTAAGGGAATGCTCCCTTTGCCTAAACCAATAAAAGGGGGATCTTTAGACAAACTCAAACCTTTTGTAAATATAAAATTTGATGATGATTGGAAATTATTTATATCTTGGTTAGTTGGCTCCCTTCGCCCAACAGGGCCATACCCTATTTTAATTTTTCAAGGAGAACAAGGTTCAGCTAAAAGCTTTACTTCACGTGTGACCAGATCAATTATTGATCCATCAATCGCTTCACTCCGCACAATCCCCAGGGAAGAGAGAGATTTGATGGTAGCCGGGAATAACTCCTGGGTAATTGCATTCGACAATATTTCTTCATTAAAAGATTGGTTATCAGATGCCTTATGTAGAATAAGCACTGGCGGGGGATTTTCAAAACGTCAAAATTATACAGATGACGAGGAAGTGTTATTTGATGTTATGAGGCCCATTTTATTAAATGGCATCGATAGTATTGTGACCCGACATGATTTGGCAGATCGGGCAATTATTATTAACCTTCCTTCAATTCCAGAAGATGAAAGAAAACTGGAATACAAAATCCAGCAAGGACTAGATAATGTATTGCCGGAAATCATCGGGGCCTTGTGTTATGCAGTCAGTGAAGGGATAAAAAATCTTCCTAACACAGTTTTGTCAAAACTGCCAAGAATGGCCGATTTTGCTTTATGGGTAAGTGCTGTAGAACCTGCTTTGCCTTGGAAAAAAGGTGAATTTTTAAAAGCCTACACAAAAAACAGAAAAGAAGTTGTTGAATTGACGCTTGAGGCGGATATGGTGGCATGTGCAATCCGTAAGCTTATAGAAAAAGAATGGAAAGGGGTTGCATCAGAGTTACTAGTAACATTAGGAAAATATGTTTCAGAGGAAATAAAAAAATCTAAATCATGGCCTAAAAAGCCAAATTTATTATCTGGGAAACTAAAAAGGGCTGCAACATTTCTAAGGACTGTTAATATATACTCAGCAAGCTCATAAATTGTGATTTATAAATTTGTCTCAGGAGTGAGATAATGGCATTATTCAAGGTATAACATGTCCATAATATCGAATCAAAAATCACAAATTATGGCCTTTGAAAATATAGATAAAGCTTTTTTGGGAATTCGTCCGGAGAATGGCCTGCATTTACTAACTGATTATCAAAACGCTTCTCATA
>JAUWIR010000152.1 GCA_030605265.1 Pseudomonadota bacterium
CCCGCTGATCCCTCTTTTGATAAACTTGCCTCTGCTCCGGCGACAATGGATAGTACTTCATCCTTATCTCAAAATTGGGGTAAGGTCCTTCAGGAGATAAAAAAAGAAAAAAAGACCTTATTACCTATTTTACAAAAGGCGACTTTCACTTTAAAAGAGGATACTACAATTGCGCTTTCCTATTCGGAAAATCAATCTTTTTATTATGATACGGTCAATCAAAAACAAAATCAGTTGCTATTGCACAAATGGATAACCAGGATTTTTGGAGAACAATATCGGGTAGAATATTGTAAAGTAAAAGAAACTATTTCGGGTCCTTCCGTGATCCAGCCGAAAAAGAGAGAAGATTATGAAGATAGAAACATTGATGGTATAATGAAGCGTTATCCTATTGTCAAAGAAGCCATGGAGACTTTTTCAGCGAAATTAACCCAAAGCCATGTATCGTTTCGCCAAAAGGAATAATCATGTAAAAAAATTAAAACAAATATACCTATGAAGGGAGGAAAAAGATGAAAGGTTTCAATCAAATGATGAAACAGGCCCAAGAGATGCAGTCCAAGGTGCTTCAGGTTCAAAAAGAAGTAGAAGCCAGGACAATAGAAGCGGAAGCCGGTGGAGGTATGGTAAAAGTAGTGGCCAATGGGAAACAAAGAATTGTGGAAATAAAAATAGATCCTGAGGTAGTAAATCCTGATGATATTGATATGCTTCAGGATCTTATCACTGCGGCGGTTAATAAAGGGCTGGAAAGCGCTCAGGAGATGATAGCTCAAGAAATAGGGAAGGTTACCGGGAATATAAAGATACCGGGACTATTTTAAAGAGGATCGTCGTGTCAATACAAGCCTTGGATGATTTAATAGCTGAATTTAAGAAGATGCCCGGCATTGGCTTAAAAACAGCCCAGAGGCTTTCTTTTTATATACTGAGAATACAAAAACAGGAAGCAGAGAAATTAGCCAAGACGATCCTTCAGGTCAAAGAGAGGATAACCCATTGCTCGATTTGCGGAAATTTTACTCAACAGGAACCTTGTGAAATTTGTGCCAACATCAAGCGGGATCACCAGGTGATCTGCGTTGTAGAAGAACCAAAAGATATTCCGGCCATTGAAAGAACTGGGGAATTTCAAGGGTTATATCATGTTTTGATGGGGGTAATCTCTCCTCTTGATGGCATAGGACCGGAAAATTTAAAAATTAAGAACTTAGTGGAAAGAATAAAAACTACAGCAGTAAAGGAGATAATTCTAGCCACTAACCCCAATGTTGAAGGAGAGGCAACGGCAACGTATCTTTCCCGCCTTCTCAAGCCGATGGGAGTGAAAGTGTACCGCATCGCCCGTGGATTGCCGGTAGGCAGTGAATTGGAATACGCTGATGAGGTCACGGTTTCCAAAGCTTTAGAGGGCAAAGTAGAAATGTAAAAATCTTTTTCATTGAAATACTCTTAACCCACATATTTTATCTAATCAATAAAACAGGGGATCAATCATGCCAAAAATTACTGAAGTACGTTGGCACGGCAGAGGAGGCCAGGGGACTGTTACTGCGGCCAAAATATTTGCTGAAACAGCTATGAGCGGTGGAAAACACGTTCAAGCTTTCCCGGAATACGGCCCGGAAAGGATGGGAGCGCCTTTGCGTGCTTATAATAGGGTCTCGGATACTCCCTTAGCACTTCATTGCCAAGTTACCAATCCCGGAATTGTGGCAGTTGTGGATGTCACTCTCCTGGGGACCATTGATGTAACTGAGGGAACACCGGATGATGCCATTTTTGTTATCAATACTCCCGAGGACCCCAAAACAATGCGCAAGAATTTGAACCTTCAACATGGCTCACTTTTTACTGTGGATGCAACCACTATTTCCCTTGAAACACTGGGGCGTCCAATCCCTAATACTCCTATGCTGGGGGCTCTAGCCAAGGTTACTGACGTTATAAGTAAAGATAATTTAATTGAAGATACAAGAGTCAATCTTTCAAAAAAATTAAGTGAAGAAATGGTCCAAAAGAATATTGAGGCCATTACACGCGCCTATGAGGAGGTGAAAAGCGAATGAGTACGGGGTTGAAAGGATGGAAAGATATCCCTATCGGAGGGATGATACTGGAGGCCGGGAATTCAGCTGAATACGAAACTGGCGGATGGCGGACCTTTCGGCCGGTTATGGATAAAGAAAAGTGTAAAAATTGTTTATTCTGTTGGATTTACTGCCCTGATTCCGCTATTCAAGTAGAGAATGAGAAAATAAAAGAGATTGATTTAAAATATTGTAAGGGTTGTGGAATTTGTGCTGCAGAGTGTCCAGCCAAAGCGATTGAAATGGTTGAGGAAGGTAAATTATAAAATTAAAAAAATATACAGTCAGTTTAAGGAAGGAGGATTATATAAAAAATGGGAAAACAGGTAGCAATGACCGGCAATATCGCTGTGGCCAATGCCATGCGACAGATAAATCCGGATGTTTGCGCAGCCTATCCAATCACGCCCTCCACTGAAGTGATGCAGCAATTTGCCTCTTTTGTTGCTGATGGGAAGGTTGATACTGAATTAGTAACTGTGGAAAGCGAACACAGTGCTATGAGTGCGGGCATTGGGGCTGCGGCAGCCGGGGGAAGGGTGATGACGGCGACTTCAGCCAATGGCTTGGCCTTAATGTGGGAAATGCTCTATATCGCTTCAGGGAACCGCCTCCCCATAGCCATGATGGTGATCAATCGCGCGCTCAGCGCTCCCATCAATATTCATGGAGATCACAGTGACGAAATGGGCGCACGGGACGCAGGGTGGATTCAAATGTATTCTGAAAATGGACAAGAGGCCTACGATAATATAATCCAAGCAATTCTCATTGGTGAAAGCGAAGGGGTGCTTCTTCCTGCCATGGTCGGTATGGACGGATTTATCATCAGCCATTCCATCGAAAACCTCGAACTGTTGGAAGATAAACAAGTGAGGGACTTTCTTGGTGAATTCAAACCAAAGCATCCCTTGTTAAATATTAATAAGCCGATTACCATGGGCCCCCTGGATTTACAGGACTACTATTCAGAACATAAGCGTCAACAGGCTCAGGCCATGCAAAAGGCCAAAGCAGCCATCCTGAAGGTGGCTAAAGATTATAAGGCTGTCAGCGGTCGGGAGTACGGCTTTTTTGAACCCTATAAATTAGAGGATGCCGACATCGGTATTCTTACCTTAGGGTCTTCAGCCGGCACTACGCGATTTGTTGTTGATCTGATGCGGGAAAAAGGAATCAAGGTGGGCATGATAAAATTACGTGTCTTTCGCCCTTTTCCAATTGAAGAATTACAGCAAGCACTGTCACACTTAAAAGCCTTGGCTGTTATGGATCGTTCCGATTCTTTCGGAGCTGCCGGCGGACCGGTTTTTTCAGAAGTCCGCTCCGCCCTGTATGATTTACCGGCACGGCCTAAAACGGTTAACTATATCTACGGCCTTGGAGGAAGGGACCTTGGAATTAGTCCTATTGAGCGTGTGGTAAAAGATTTACAGGAAATTCATCAGACGGAAAAGATCAAAGAATTAGTTACCCATTTGACGGTCCGAGAATAGGACTTTCAGGAGATCGGGAGAAAATAATGGCTACACTTAAAGAATTATCGAAAAGAGAAGAACTTTTGGCCGGAGGTCATAGATTGTGTGCAGGGTGTGGAGCATCAATCGTGGTAAGGCAAATCCTTTTAGCAGCCGGGAAAAACGTTGTCGTCTCCTGTTCTACCGGTTGTCTTGAGGTGGCCACCAGTATTTATCCCTACACCTCATGGAGGGTACCTTTCTTTCATAGCGCTTTTGAAAATTCCGCGGCTACTATTTGTGGAGTGGAGGCGATGTATCAATTACAGAAACGGAAAGGAAAACTTCCTGTAGATGAGGAAATAAAATTTATTGGTCTTGGGGGAGACGGTGGCACCTATGATATTGGGCTTCAATCCTTGTCAGGCGGACTGGAAAGGGGACATGATTTTCTTTTTGTTTGCTACGATAACGGCGCTTACATGAATACCGGGATTCAACGTTCAAGTGCAACACCCCTTGGGGCTGCCACAACCACAAGCCCGGCCGGGAAGGTAATTCCCGGGAAGACGCAATACCGCAAAGATTTAACCGATATTGTGGAGGCTCACCATATTCCCTATTTAGCCCAGGCCTCACCGCATAATTGGAAGGACCTAAACAAAAAAGTTGAAAAGGCCCTTTCTATTCGCGGACCAAAATTTTTAAATGTGATTGCCCCTTGTCATCGAGGATGGAGAAGCGGAATTAATGAGGCCATATCACTCTCTAAACTGGCGGTTGACACCTGTTTTTGGCCCCTTTATGAGATTGAAAACGGTAAATTAACGATTAATTACAAACCTAAAAATAAGAAACCTTTAACAGAATGGATGAAATTGCAGGGAAGGTTTAAACATCTTTTTAAACCGGAAAATGAGCATATCTTACAACAACTTCAACAGGGGATTGATTGCAAGTGGAATAATTTGCTCAAACGAGAAGAGGTTGAAAAACCCTGTTAACCTATTCCCTAATTAGTAGTTTTCTTGATCCACTCTCTCTCCTCCCGGAGGGAGGAGAGAGAGTGGCCACATCATTTTTTCAATTTTTTCCACATTAATTACTCTCCCTCTTCTTCAATATTAGAACAGAGGCCGGAGGAAAACAATAGGGGGTGAGGAGAATAAAATCGAATATTCTCTGGCAAGAATGGACTGATAAAACCTTCTCTGTCGCTATTTCAAAAAATAAACTGATTTTTTTATATATTAAAGCTGAGTGGTCGCATTTGTGTAAAGAGATAGAGGAAGAATTTTGCGATCCTGGAATCATAAATTTAATAAAAACTCTTTTTATTCCAATTTGTGTTGATTCCGATGAACGGCCGGATATAAATTTTCGATTTAACAGAGGTGGTTGGCCAAGTTTGGTAATCTTAACCCCCAAAGGAGAAATTATTACAGGCAGTACCTTTTTAGATAATGAGGATTTGAAAAAATTTTTAATTCACTGCCATTATCTTTACCAAAGCAAGAGCAAGGAAATTCAAAGGCGCTTAGATCGGAAGAAAAAAAAGGCCCCTCAAAATAAAGATCAAAATGAGCAGGAAGAAACAAATCCATCTGAGATAATATCGCAAATTTTATATTTTTTAAAAAATAATTTTGACCCTGTATATGGCGGATTTGGTGGAAAACCAAAATATCCTCATCATGAAGCTATTGAATTAGCCTTATTGGTTGTTTATTTTTCTAAAGACCCTGAAATAGAGGAAATAGTGAAACAGACTTTAGATCGGATGGCTCAGGGGGAAATTTTTGATTGGGAAGAGGGAGGATTTTTTCGTTATTCCCAGGGTCGGGATTGGAGCAAACCACAATATGAAAAACTCCTCATTGATAATGCCCGGTTGCTGCAGAATTACCTTCACGCCTATCAGATCATGGGAGAGAAACGTTTTTTAGATGTTGCTCAATCCATAGTACAATTTTTGGATTCTCATTTGTACAATCAAGACCTGGGAGGATTTGTCGGTTTCCAAAGTGCGGATTTATCATATTATCGTCTTTCCTGTGATAAACGGAAAACTTCTCTTAGAAAACCTCAATACGGAAATGTAGTTTACACTGATTGGAATGCGTTGACTATTTGTTCTTATCTTGAGGCGGCAGCTGTGCTTGGAGAAAAAAAATTACTCGAGAAAGCTCAAACAACCTTAAATTCACTTTGCTCATCCAATAGCTTTGATGAAGGAATGTTCCATTGGCTGGGACAGCCTTTAACGACCCCCTGGCGATTACTTCAAGATCAGGTTTATATGGTAAGAGCGCTATTAAACAGTTATCAAATATTCGGGGAAGACTCTTATTTATCAAAGGGCTATTCATTAATTGATGTATTATTTACTCATTTTTTTGATAAAGAAAAGGGAGGGTTTTGGGATAGAGTAGAGGATAATAAAGGAAATAATCCCCTTTGTGATCGCATAAAACCGATTATTGATAATTCATTAGCAGCAGAGGCGATTTTCCAATTAAGTTTTTTAAAAAAAGAACCAATCTATACTTCAGTTGCACGCCGCACGTTAAGCTTTTTTTCCAGGGATTATCTTCGCTATGGCATCGTTGCTTCACAGTATGCTGTTTCTCATTTTTTATTGATGCAGGATCCCCTGCTCATTATTGCTGTGGGCAAAAAAGGAGAGAAGGCAACTCAGGAATTTCTATGTAATCTTTTTGCCCTTTTTGAACCAAGAAAAGTGATCAGATTTCTTGATGTGGAAAAAAATTCGGATATTCTCAAGAGTTTTGTAAAAAATGGAGAAAAATTTCCTAAGGCATATGTATATTTAGGGCAGAAATGCCGGCTTGTAACCGATAAGATGGATGAAATAAAAAATAAAATATATGACTTAAGAGGATCATGGATATGATCGGATAGACTTTTTTGTTATTTTGTGTCAAAGCATGAAAACATTTTCATACATGAAAACATCTGCCTATTTACTAATTTCTAAAATTACCTTCTTTCCTTTTTTAAATTATGCTGATAAGCTGATAAGCTGCATAAATAAAATGAAAATTCCTATACGATCAAAGTATTGTTACCAATACAATAGATATTATTATCAAAAAAATGGCATCGTTTTTGCTTTTATAATAAATAAATTTTTTTATTACTCTTGGGGGGATCATGAAAGAGAAATTCTGTTTTTCACTGGTAATCCTGATATTCTTTTTTTTCTTTCAGGGAAAAGCTTATTCTCAATGGAACAATATTTCACCCTTTCCACCTTCAATCGGCTATGAATTACCTTTCGCAGGTATTCCTCCAATAGGCCCGGATTTTTCTTTTCAATCTAATCCATTATATCAATTTAATGAGCCATTTTTGCCGGGTGGGATTTCTCCCGCCTATCAACGATTCCCTCTCTCAACTCAATATCCATTCAACAACCCCTTCCCGGGCAATAACCCCTTCCCGGCATTTCCCGATGGTTTTTCAAACGGATTATTTGCATGGGGGAATAATTCCCCTTCGGGACCGGGTTATAATAACTTCTTTGGTAATACTGGTACTTGGGGGAATAATTCCCCTTCGGGACCGGGTTATAATAACTTCTTTGGTAATACTGGTAATATAAATGGTTTTTTTCCTAATGTTTCTTATAACAATTCAAACCCTTTATTACCACCATCTCCATACCCTTTTTATCTTCCTTATAATTTTTATCCTACCCCCCCCCGGCCTGATGAGGAATCGGAATCAGAGGAATCAGAGTCGGATTTGGAAGAAATGCTGAGTAATGCGGAGGGGATATGGATTGGGACCTGGACTTCTACTTTTGACTCAAGTGATCAGACTTGGAGTAATTCAGCTTCAATTAATTTGGCCCAGCAAGAAAATTCAATAAGTGGGGTATTTCTTTTTGTAGGGAATGAAGTTATTAATAATCTCAGTGCGATAGGGACAATAGAGGGAAATGAAATTGTCATGACAACTTCTTCCGGACAAGATGAATCTAAAAAAACGATAGATTTTGAGGGTGAAGTTAATGGAAATACCTTAATAGGTAAATTTGTGATAGAGAATGAAACCAAAGCTGTTGTTCAAATAGGTGAGGTTATTTTAACGAGAATATAATCATCAGTGAAAAGTAAAATATTATCAATAATAAATTGAATAATGAAACTGGGATAAAAAAAGGTTGGGGGGATTATGCAAAGGTCAAAAAAAATTTTCATTTTTTTAACAGTTTTTGGATTAACTCCATTACTTTTACTATTTATTTTTTTCTTTTACCGAATTGGCAAAAAAACTAAAAAAGTATCTATAAATAAAGAAAAACACACTATTACAAAGTATATTCAGTCCAATCGGCTAGCCTTGCAAGATTTAAAAAATGATCCTACTATAAAAGAATATATTTATCAAAAGGTAAATGTTTCAACTCAAAATTTAGCTGTAGAGTCTGAAGTTACCAAAAAAATTGAAAATTTTCTTCATCAACAAAAAGAGTTTAAAGAAATCACTATTGAAAATTACCAGACAGGCGCTATCTACTTACGAGGGCCATCGCGGCCACAGGAGACTTTCTCGGAAAAAGAAGCGAGTATTGTCATACCCATGCTGATAATGGACTCTCCTGTTGATGTTATATTAAAGGGATATATTGATATTCCCTATCAAATAGGAATAGTAAAAAACAAGGGAACTCAAAATAAAAGAAAAAAATTAATTATATTTGCTGTCTGGTTTTTATTATTTATTAGTATAGTAATTCCAATTGTTATGTTAATAATTTATCGCACCATAAAAAAAAGAATGGCTTCTCAAGAAGTTTCTTGGCCGGGAAACAAAGTAGGAAAAGATAATGAAGAATGAGCCGCAAGTGCTGGCACTTTGTGGGAGTCCCCGGAGAGGAGGGAACACTGAATTATTGGTGGATGCCTGCCTTGAAGGGTTGGAAAAAGACAGAATATCCGGTAAGAAGATTAGATTAAATGAATTAAACATCAGACCTTGCCAGGAATGTGGCGGATGTTTAAAAACAGGCAGCTGTATTGTCTCTGATGATATGCAAATTTTATATCCACTTATCAG
>JAUWIR010000478.1 GCA_030605265.1 Pseudomonadota bacterium
AGGGAAAAGTAATAAAGGAAACACAGTCCCCTGCTGTAAAGGTTGCAATAATAAAAAAAAATATTATACCCCTGCGGAGATCTTGCTTGACGATCTTCACTCAAAATCCTCAAAATGACCTTGAGACCCTCTTGGGAAAAACTTGTACACAAATTGTAACAGTATTAGGCATTATTTTTTACAAAATACCTGCTCATTACCTAAAATTTGACCCACCCTTCTTCCAAAACCTCTTTCTGTAAGCATTTCAATGATTTTTTATTCCTTTAAAATTTTGGCATATCAAATGCAATAAATTATATTATAGTAATTGATCAAAGGGGGGAGGATCATGACTAAGGCAACGATTGATAAACTTCAAAATCGCATGAACAAACAAATTGAATATTCAGTGAGAAAAAATATTAATCGAGACCTTATTTTTGCAGTATTAAGAAAGCAGCAAATTGACTATAAGTATTTCCAATTAATGAGGGCCTTCAAAAGAAAACATTCCATCTGACTGATTCCTCTAATTAGGCATCTTTCCCATTAAATTAAACCTTTTTTAGTAGTAATAGCCTAAAGTTTTTTAGCACTTTTTTATAGCGCTGAAATTATTAAGGTGAATACTATTTAGGAAAGATTTCTATTAATTTAATGTTTTTCATTGTCTGATCTCATAATATCCCAATACTCCGTCCCCGCCTCTTTTCTTCACCTCATATAAAGCCTTATCAGCAAAATCAATTAATTGCCCTGAAGATTGCAACTGTTGGTCATCAGGGATAGAAGACAGGCCTAAACTCAAAGTAATTTTAATATTATTTCCATTATTTCGAAACATATAGCGCTTTATTCGTGATCGTATCTTCTGAGCAATAGTATATGCCCCCTCATATCCGGTATTAGGTACTAAAATACTAAACTCATCCCCTCCATACCTGGCAATGATATCCGATTCTCTTAAGGGGCGACGTAAAATACTGCCTAATTTTTTTAAGACAAAATCACCAAACCGATGTCCATAGGTATCATTAATTGATTTAAAGTGATCAACATCAAGCATAATACAGGTCAATGGCTCTTTGTACCTTTTAGCTCTCTTAAATTCCATATGCAATCTTTGACGGAAATGTCGATAATTGTACAACCCGGTTTGACAATCCCTTAAACATTGCCTTTTTAATTTTTTGATAACGGTTTTTAATTCACCATTTGTTTTTACTAATTCATAACTTAAAACTACATAATCCAGATATTTTGCTAATAGTTGTTGATAATCCTCGGCTTTTAGAGGGATAGAATCATTATTTTTTGTTATTTTTTTCATCTCCATTATTGATTTATTCATTTTCATGAAGTTTCTTTCCCTGAACAAAAAATTATTTCAACCTTTTTTTCTTTTTGTGGCATTCATTGCACCGTGTTGGTCCTGATACCCTGCCTTCCGATTTTAACTTGCCGTGACATCCTCTGCACTGTTTCATATAAGCGTCCCTCAATACAAATTTAACATCTTCTTTCACAGAATGACATTCATCACACCTATCCGGGATCTTTTTATCGTATTTATTCCAGGTGTGGTGGCATACTTCGCAGGCAATATTATACTGTCCAATATGATCACCATGTGAAAAAGGGACTTCTTCATAAATATCTGTCCTATATACTCCTTTATCAATAATAATTTTCTCGGGAATATCCTTTCCATTAACAACTTCAATGCCTAAAACCATAAAATAACTTAGTACCAAGCAGACTACACTTTTTTTCCACATCAGCTTTTCCTCATCCAACAAGCCTCTCATTTCACAAATTTATCAATTACTCCACTCATTTTCCTATTTGAATTATAGATTAAGCAAAACTGATACCAAGTAATAACCAGATCAAAGGGCCTCTTCCCCTAATATATTGATATTTAATATAAAAGTTATTAAAGTCCTCCCAAAAACCTCATAAACTTTTCCCTATAAATCAAAAATACCTAACCTTTAATAAGTAATAAATATTCCCCACCTATGGCATAATTTTATTCCAATAATGGCCCTTTCTTTGAATCATTGTTGGAATTCTTACAAAAAGATGGAGTATATGTAGACATCTTACTTGAATTTGATACAATAGTATTTTCAAGCATGAGTAAAAGGAAGAAAAAAAGTATTTTTCTGATGAGCAAAATTAGATATAATAAACTTTTTTAACTAAGTAAACACTTAATTGATCGATAAGGGACCACCTTCATGAATGTAAAAATAGTACTTATCCCTCTTATTAGCGGACTAATAGGATGGGTTACCAATTATTTAGCAGTACGAATGATTTTTCATCCCTATAAACCCTGGGGTTTAGGATCTTTTAAGATTCAAGGATTAATACCGAAACGAAAAGATGAATTAGCAGTCAGTATTGGAAATACTGTTTCAAAGCATCTCATCTCTCACACTGATATTACCAATAGCCTTAAAATTACCCGGATTGATGAATCCTTTGAGCAGCTTATAGACGAAAAGCTGACAATGTTTATTGACGAGAAGCTTTTTTCTTTCAATCCAATGATTGCGGCTTTTATCAATTCAGAAATCAAATCAAAAATAAAAAAAGCCCTTTGTTCTGAACTGATTCTCATCATGCCTGAACTGGTTGAAAAATTTTCTTATAATTTAGAAAATAGTTTGGATTTACAAGCCCATGTTACTGAACGGATTAAATCTTTTGATCTAAAAAAATTAGAACAAATTATCTTGGAGATCTCTTCAAGAGAATTAAAAGCAATCGAAGTATATGGCGGGATTTTGGGGTTCATAATAGGCCTGGTGCAAGTAGGCCTGATCTATTTTTTATAGTAATTATGTAATTATCAATTCCTTATCAAAAAGCGGCTTGCTATACTATTATTGAACCTGTTGCCGCCTCTGTCTTTGAATCTTTTCTTCTGTGCAATGGCTTCCTGATATAAATTAATTAATATTTCATAATTTTTTTTATCTGTGTATTTCGTTTCATACTCTATTTTTGCTTTTTCTTTCATTGATTGCAAAGTATCACTGTTTTCGGAAAGCCATCTAATTTTTTCAGCTAGCGCCTCGAAATCGCCGGGTGGAAATAGGCATCCACTTATTCCGTCCAAAACTATCTGGTCCATGCCTCCATGATTACATGCTATTACCGGAATTCCGAAAGAATAAGACCTGGCGATTACAGTGGGAAATGAATCGCATGATTCAGCTGGATAGATGAGCATTGAGGCTTGGGCAAGATGTCGCGAACAATCGGCCTTCGTCTGCCAGCCTAAAAACTCTACTGATGAATTCGCCGAGCAGGTATCTAATACTGCTTGTTTCAGTTGCCCATCACCTAAAATTCGCAAAGGTATATCTGAAGAAAGTAAAGACCAGGCCTTCAATAATGTTTTTATGCCACTTTCTTCGGTTAATTTACCTATAAATAAAAAATATTCCTTTTCATCACCTTTCTCAGAAAAGGGTTCTTCACTATAATCAGGTTTTACAGCAATTTTATTATCCGGCAGACCGTAGGAAATTAATTTTTGCTTAAAAAAATCTGTTTTCACCAGGTAGCAATCAACTCTTCCCTTTGTCCCCTTTTGGGTCCAAAATTCCCCCATCATCCGATTAAGCTCAGTCGATTCAATTTGATTATCACGAAAACATTTTTGTTGGCCATTCTCTTTTAATAATGATTTTTGCACGCATAATTTACATAATTTATTTGAATAAAACATTGTAGATTTTGGGCATAAAAGCTCATAATTATTCAGACTCTGGATTACAACAATGCCCAATTTTCTACAAATCTCATACAAGTCAGTAGAATTGGTGAAAATTGTATTATAAAAATGGACAACATTTGGTCGATTTTTTTGGATTAAGGCCCTCATTTGCAAATTATTTTCATTACTTTGATAATTAGGTCCCCCCAAATAGGGAGTATTCACTAAGGAATATTTATTCATCTCCCGAGTGTTTTTCTCAAAATAGGTCACACGGTGGCCGTTCCTTTTTAATAAGCGCCTATCAGCATCAGCGCTTTTATCTTTCCC
>JAUWIR010000317.1 GCA_030605265.1 Pseudomonadota bacterium
GGGCAACAGATATACTAATACAGCTGTAAAATTTGCCCTTTATCCTGAAGACCAAAATGACGATGGGGTGGTTACCACTTCAAGAGATGAAAATTCGAACGGGGTCATAGATCCTGATGAAGTCCTTCCCTGGGGAGAGGACGAGGCACGTTTAATTGTGATTGATCCTGTAGATGGCGGCCCACGCGCGCTGGCAGTTGATGCTCATAACAATGTCTGGATTGGTGGCCTTTTTGGGAAAAATATGCGCTATTATGATGGGCAGACCGGGGAGGAGTATGAGGATAAAGCTATCTCTATAGGTAGAGCTTGTTATGGCGCCCTTATTGATGGTCAGGGGACTTTATGGGTTGCCAATCAAAATTATAATTCTTTAACACGAATCGACAACCCTACATCTGACACCCCTTATAAAACCTATAAAGAGGCGAATAGCTGTGTATACGGCTTGGGTATTGATTTTGACGGATATATTTATACTACCGGATATATGTCTAACAAACTTAGAAAACTAGATCCCAACACAAATCAATGGGTTTATATAGTAAGCTGTGGAAATATGAGCCGTGGAGTAGCAGTAGGATTAGATGGAGATATTTGGGTAGCCCAATCAAATGCAGACAAAGTCACTCGCCATAGAGCTTTAGATGGAGTTGAAATAGCGGCTATTGATGTGGGTGATGAACCGACCGGAGTGGCTGTCGATTCTATGGGGAAAATATGGGTCTCCAACAAAGGGTCAAGTAATGTTATGCGTATTGATCCTGATTCCAATACTGTTGATCCTGATTTTACTCAGGATAACCATCCCGGAGCATATAATTACAGTGATATGACTGGTATGATAGCACGTAATATTACCTCCAAAACAGGTACTTGGACGGTAGATTTTGACTCTGAGAATGAAGATACTTCATGGGAAAAAATATCCTGGGCTGGTGAAGGGACCTCAATATTAGTGAGAGTACAAAGTTCAACTGATGATACTCTTTGGTCTGATTGGGAGGATATTACCAGTAATGATTATGACCTTACAACTATACCGGATGGAAGGTTTTTAAAGATAGAAGTGACCATGCAAGTAATATCCGGAAATGAAAAACCTATACTTTATGAATTGACGGTATATGGAGAGATTGAGGAGATCACTAAACATAAAATTTTTGTAATCCCTCACTCCAGAGAGATTTTTGAAGGAGAAGAAGAAACATTTACTCTTTCCGTTGATGAATGGCTATTGACTGAGGAATTTACTGTAAAATTATTGAGTACTGACGTGATTCAAGGAGGGCTGGTTGACCCAAATAGAATAACTTTTACTCCACCCTATGATTTTCATAAAACTTTCACTATAAAGGCTATTGATGATTTTATAGACGATGATGATACGATCTATGAGGTTATTCTTGAAGTAGATAATCCAAATTATTATTTAGACACAAATCGTATTCAGTTAAAAACTAAGGATAATGATACTGCCGGAATAATTATCGATCCTGATCGCATATTGATGACTTCAGAAGACGGAAGCAGTGATACTTTTACTATTCGATTGAATTCAATGCCACAAGGTATAGTAAGAATTAAATTGGAAGGGGATGATACTGAAGGTATCCTCGATCCCAATCAGGTATATTTTGATTTCACTAATTGGGATATACCTATAGAGGTAAAAGTAAAAGGTATTGATGATGATATTGATGATGATAATGAAACCTATTACATTACTTGGGTAGCTGATGCTGATGTTGATTTGGATGAAAAATATCATAATCTTGAGGGTAATATTCCAGTAAAAAATATTGATAATGATACTCCTGGTATTACTGTTACACAGACTGATTTAGAAACCAAAGAAAGTGGAAATGACGCGAACGTTGTCTTTTCTATAATTTTAAATACGGAACCAACTGCTGAGGTAATAATTAATTTACAGAGCAAGGATGAAACCGAAGGTGTTATTGACTTCAATCACATTATTTTTCTTGAGTCAAACTGGAATGTACCACAATTCATTACAGTATTTGGTCAGAATGATGATATTGATGATGATGATGTAACCTACAGAATAGAAATAACAGCTGATTCATTTGATTCAGTCTATGATGCTATAGATCCTGATGATGTTTCTGTTACCAATATAGATGATGACACAGCGGGGATTAAAGTAGAGCTAAACGCCCCAAATGTTGCAAATCAGTTAGTAACCTCAGAAGCTGAGCTTCAGGCAAGTTTCACAGTTGTTTTACTATCAGAGCCAATAGGTAGTGTGGATATAGGGTTTACCATTGAAAATGTCTATGAAGGTGAATTGGATCTAAGTAAAGTGTCCTTTGATCCCAACAATTGGTTTATCAATCGAACTATTACAGTAACCGGACTTGATGATTTTATTAAAGATGGAGATAAATTGTATAAAATTTTTATTGAAGCTGATGCCTCAGATCAATCCAAATATTACCTAATGGACCCCAATGATGTATCCGTTTTAAATCTTGATGATGATATCCCGGGAGTCAGCATTATTCCGGCTCAAGGCTCAGAATATACAACCACTGAATTTGGAGGTGAGACGTTTTTTGATGTAAAATTAAATACCGAACCCTCATCTGATGTAACCATAACTTTTTCCAGTACGGACGAAACTGAGGGTGTCATAACACTACCAGTATCAGTATCAGAAGAAATTACTTTTACACCGAATGATTGGGATATCAATCGAACGATTACAGTAACTGGAATTGATGATGCTATTGATGATGGCGATATACCATACAGTATTATAATTCCTAAAGCCGAATCTAATGATTCGGATTATTCAAATATAAATCCTCCTGATATTTCTCTAACGAATATAGATAATGATACTGCAGGGATTAAAGTGGAGCTGAACTCCCAAAATGGTAAAAATTATTTAGAAACGTCAGAAGCCGGGCTTCAGGCAAGTTTCACGGTTGTTTTACTATCAGAGCCAATATGTAAAGTGGATATAGGCCTTTTTGTTGAAGATGGTTATGACGATGAAGGTGCCTTGGATCCAAATGAAGTGTCCTTTGACTCCAGCAATTGGTGGATCCCTCGGATTATTACAGTAACTGGAATTGATGATGATATTACTGATGGAGATGTAAAGTATCAGATTTTAACTGGTGAAGCTGTTGTTTCAAATGCTAATTCCAAATATCACCTAATGGACCCCAATGATGTTTCTGTTTTAAACATTGATAATGAGATCCCGGGAGTTAGCATTACTCTAGTTTCAGGATATGAAGGTAAAACCACTGAATATGGAGATGCGACTTTTTTTGATGTTGTATTAAATACCAAACCCTCCTCTGATGTAACCATAACTTTTTCCAGTGATGACAATACTGAAGGTATCACAATACCGGCAGAAATTACTTTTACACAGGATAATTGGAACCAACCCCAGAGAATAAAAGTAATAGGAGTTGATGATGATGATACTGACGGGAATAAAATATACAATATTATACCTGAAGTGAACTCTTCAGATCCATATTATAATGGAATAAAAAATGTTTCAAATGTTTCACTAACAAATCTCGATAATGATTCAGTCGAAGGCGCCTGCGATGGCTGCAATGAGGAGGATGACTGCAGCGAATGTTGTTTTATTTCATTATTGGGGTTTGGACAAATTTAGTTTAGTATAGAAAAGAAGAAAAAAAAGTTGCAACCTGGGCAATTTAATTTTTAGTTTTCCTTTTTTTTCTTCTTTTCTTTTTTACTTCTTATGCGTAGTTTAAGCAGTTTTAGCTGTTTTTTTGAGAGGGGCTCAGCGTAAAGGGAAAACCTTTCAATATCAGGTTCCTTTGATTCCAGCGGAGTCCATTTTCCCTTTTGCTTATCCATGAATTGCCATTCGATAATATTATCCGCCACTGGTACCACACCTTTCCAAAATTCGATTTCCCCATTGTTATAATTAACCAGAGGAATTTTTTTGCCTCTTCTCACCAATTGCATGCCTTCATTTCCATGGCACTCTTCGCAAGCCCTTCCTTTTTTCATGACATTATGAGTAAAATAGGGAGTATAGCTCACATAGGTTTGTTTATCATAAACAAGGACCATGGCTGTGGCCGCAGTTACTTTGCCTTTATAGTTCACCAAGAGTAACCAGTCAGTGGTGGGGATAAAATTTCCTTTTCTGGTTTTTGTTTTCATAAATTCAGAAAAATGGCAGTTATAACAATTCATAGACCATCTCACATGGCAGGCGCTGCAATGAAGCTGCTTGCCTCCTTTGTGCTTTTTATGCGGTCTGATAGTAGGGTCATATTTGGGTCCGGTAGCCTTATCACCAATATGACACTTTTCACAACCAGCTTTCACTGCCCCGGGATCTCTCATTGATTTTCTTGCCTTGTCATCACCATGGACGTCTATTTCTCCGTGACAGTCAACACATGACATACCTGCGGCAGTATGGACATCTTCCTGTCCCTTTTTTTTAGAAATCTGTGCTACTAATTTTGCTCCTTCATGGCATTGAAAACATGTTGTTTCTTTTTTCGCTTTATTCACTGAAAATTCTTTTTTGCCGGCTTTATTTTTTATTAAATGGCATTGGTCACAGCTGTTTGCGTGGCATTGCTTACAATCTAATTGATTATAAGGAATTTTGGTTAAAGACATAAACCCATCCCGGGCTTCATACCAATAGCGCATTCCCTCTCCACTGAAATGGAGGCTATTTTGATAGAATGATTCAAGACAAGGCTCTTCCGCTTTCACTTGATTTACATTGAGGATAAGAAAGAAACTACAGCAGAACAATAGGAAATACTTTTTTTTCATAAGGTAACCCCCCTTTTCTCACAAAATGAAAAAGTAACGATTGCCAAAAAAATAAGCCGTAATAAAATGATTTTTTTCACTATTTTTTCGGATGATACTCTATCGTCACTCTTTTTTCAACCCTCCCTTACCCATCTTTACCCATCTTTTCAATTCGTCTTTTTGTGTAGAGCAGCCTTTTTAATCGAATTCACTTTTCAATAATTCGGCAAAAACAAATGTTTCAAAAATAATACCTCTGTAAGATGACTGAAAAAAACTCTCTTGAGTAGCAATACCTGATAAGAATGACAAAATTCCACTGGCAGTAAAAAAGATCTTCTCGCTCTTAACAAAGCGTTTATTGATATTTGCGCTGTATGGCCTTAATAATCGTATTTGATAGATCAATTCTAAAAGCTTTAAATAGTGCCTGAACGAAAACCCCCGATATATATGGTTAGGGTATGACCAACCCCGACAATTTTTTTGAAATTGATTCAGAGAGGCAAAATTTTTTCAACAGATACTCATTATTAGCTATTTTTTTGATTTATAATTTTTTTTCTTCTACATCCAGACGTACCTTTCCCTTTATCCCACAATGTTCTTAAATTTTTAAAAATAAATTTGAGCAATTGATTACCTTACGAGGCTATACTGTTTCTCTTCTCTTGTTTGTGTTAATTTTTCTATCCTCTTTTGACGTTTCAACTTTTTTTGCTGAACTATGTTTCCGAGGATCTGAATATTTCGCGCTAATACAGCCAAAGCCACGTATCGTTTAAAACCACTTATTCCATGGTCAGGACAACGATCCAAGCCATGGTTCTCTAAAGCATTAATCGCTGACTCGACTGCTGAATGTTGCCGTTTTGCTCCAATAAACTCTTCAGAATGCTCTTCTTCTTTATCACTTAA
>JAUWIR010000459.1 GCA_030605265.1 Pseudomonadota bacterium
CTAATCAGAGAAAAATCTGCTTCTAAACTAACAAATTACGATAGCAGTTGACAAATAAAGGTATATCAGTAACACATTTATAGAATTTTTTTCACATCCAAGGGAATGGTGTTTCCAATATCGCAAAAATCCTCCTCTGATGTTTACCCCATAATTGAAATAGGATACCAAAAGCTAATATCTTCAGAAAAAAAATATCGAACCATAGTTAATCATACCAGTGACCTCATAGTATTGCAGGATTTCAACGGGACAGTAATATTTGTTAGTGAATCAATTGAGAACCTTCTGGGTTATCAAGTAGAGGAGTTCTGCAGCAAACTATTTCAAGAATTTTTTTCCGATAACCCGATTAATAAAATTTGGCGAAAAGAGGTCAAAACACAAATAGACGTACAAAAACGTTTAAAGCCTCATTTATTAGAATGTATCACCAAACAAGGAGATAAGATTATATTGGAGGCTAATGAGTCAACAGTGTTTAGTCAGGAGGGCCAGGAAAAGCAAATTATGGGAGTATATCGAGACATCACTGAAAGAAAAAGGCTTGAGGAACAACTCCTTGAATCAGAACGATTGCGAATGCTCTCTTTGACCAAACGATTTCGATTCGGTGAAATTATCGGTGGGAACCGAGGAATGCAGGAAATCTATGAGTTAATAGAGACAGTTTCCCAAAGTAAAGCCACTGTCTTGATTTTAGGTAAAAGCGGGACCGGCAAAGAATTGGTTGCCAGAGCAATTCATTATCAGGGACCATTAGCCAAAGGCCCCTTTATTGGAGTAAGTTGCTCTGTTCTTTCGGAAAACCTTTTAGAAAGCGAGTTATTCGGCCATGTTAAGGGGGCGTTTACCGGCGCAGTAAAAGATAAAACAGGGCGTTTTGAGTTGGCTGATGGAGGCACTCTCTTTCTTGATGAAATCGGAGATATCAGCCTTAACATTCAAACTAAATTATTGCGCGTATTACAGGAAAGACAATTTGAAAGGGTTGGTGGAGAAAAGACCATTAAAGTGGATGTACGTATCCTTGCAGCTACCAATAAAGACCTAAAAGAAGCCATAGCCGCCGGAAATTTTCGTGAGGACCTTTATTATCGCTTAAATGTAGTAGAGATTAGCTTGCCTACACTTAATGAGCGTATGGATGATCTTCCTCTTTTGATTACTATTTTTATAGAAAAATTTAATCGGGACACAGGGAAAAAAATAACCGGATTATCCAGGGAAGCGAGAAAAATTTTATCCCATTATCAATGGCCCGGTAATGTGAGAGAATTGGAACATGTCATAGAGCATGCCTTTGTCAAGTGTGACAAGCCCATTATCCAAACAAACCACCTTCCCAAAAGTATACTTGAGGCCAAAACCGAAGGCATTATTCATACCGGTATAAAGAAAGGTTTAACCAAAGATCAAATTGAAAAGGACATTCTTCTTACTACCTTGGAGGATCTCAATTGGAATTTAATTTTAGTTATGCAGAAACTGAATATAAGCAGGCCCACTCTTTGGAGAAGAATGAAAAAATATGGTTTAACTGCAAAGAATGCCTGAGATCCCTGAGGGCCCATCCGTCTCCTTTTTAAGTTTTATATTCCGAATAAGATCTTGGCTTTTCTTGGAATCATTCATGAAATTATTTCAGTTTTGAAATAAATAAAAAAAATAGAAAATTTTTGGCATCTTCACTTGTCGGTTTACACTTTCTGTCACCACGGAGTCACGAAGTCACGGGGAAAAAGTATAAAAACTCTGTGTCTCTGTGGTGAAAAATATTTAAAAAAGTGTCAACTACTTTTGGGCATAAATGAAGGATGCCAAATTTTACACGCCTCTGAAATAGCAGTACTATTTATTGGCATTATTATTGCTTTTTTTTATTCGATATAAACAACAATTTTTCAAAAGTCTTCCTTCTGCATAGTAATAAAACCATGATTGACTTAAAAGCAATCCAAAATCAAATAAATCAATTAAAAACAAGGAAAAAATTTACCTTAAGGGGAGAGATTCCGAAACTAACAAATATATTATGGAATACCGAGAAAATCGAAAAAATAATTGAAGCTGCTAATGAGGATGGTTTTTCCCCAGGAATTATAGTCTTAACTAATCAAAGATTTATTAGCATCTTAAAATTTTGTCTTACAGATAGTAGTAAATTTTTTGCCCAAAAAAGATGTATGATTGAAGTGGAAGTATTCTTATATAAAGATATATTTGATGTTTATCGTCAAGGCCCTGGTAAAATCACAATTGAAACTATTCAGTCCAATCGGCGATTTAATTTTCTTTTGGTGGATAGAAGCAAGGATCAGGCCTTTTGTGATTATATAGACAGTAAATTGCTGAGTGTAAATAAATAGATAACTCAACCAAGTGTTTCCCGTCATCTTAAAAAACTTAAAAGTGCAGGATTAATAAATAGTGAAAGGAATGGGTTTTGGACTGAGTATTATCCGAAAGGAAATAATCAATATGCGAAAAAATTGTTAGATAGCTTTAGTAAATGGCTCAATGATGATGAATTAATAAGAAAAGACTTAGAAAGAGCTAAGAAAGCGAATCGTAATAATTTGTGCCATATCAGGTACACAAAGATTAAATCATAAAACAGGTGTGTATGGAATACTTGTTTAAAAGGAGCTAAATCGTGAAAAAGATTCAAGTTTTAGGTACGGGTTGTCAAGAATGTAAAGGGATGGTTAAAAATGTCGAAGCAGCAGCCAAAGCACTCGGTTTGGAATATGAACTTGAAAAAATAACCGACATAACCGACATTTTAACATATGGTGTGGTGTTGCCCCCAGCTTTGGCCATTGATGGGAAAGTTAAAGTGGCGGGGCGGGTACCTTCCACTGAGGAAATTAAGGAAATGCTTACATTCTGAAAAAAGAGTCCGGCAAAACTATATAGTAATAGTTGATAGCTATGATGGCAAGCAAAAGCAGTGGAAGAATTTTTGCCCTCTATAAGGCCTTGCCCCTTTAATTATATATTTTTTACAAGTGTGTTTTAGTAATCACAATAATGAGGTCAGCATGTCTTCTGAATCCTATATTTTTACACAACCAACAGGCTTAAACGTTTTTGAAAAATATCTTTCACTATGGGTAATTTTGTGTATTGTTGGCGGTGTCCTTCTGGGTAAGGTAGCTCCTGAAACAGCCAAGTTCCTTGATGAGATGGCTATTTATGTTGGCGAAGCCCCGGTAGTTTCCATCCCAATTGCCATCTGTCTTTTTTTTATGATGTACCCCATCATGGTAAAAATAGATTTTGCAGAGGTTGTCAAAGCAGGTAAGAGCGTCAAGCCTGTGGGCTTAACCCTCTTTGTCAACTGGGGTATAAAACCCTTTACTATGTATGCTATTTCTGTTTTTTTCCTTGGTACGCTTTTTCGAGGATTCATTGGCTCAACAGCAGTTGATTACGTGAAGATGCCCCTTGGCCTGAGTCTTCCAGTTGGAGCTATGCATGGCGTGGGGAAAGTAGTCCTGGTAAATGGAATTAAGATGCTGCAGGTACCCCTCTGGCGGAGCTATCTGGCTGGGTGTATTTTGCTTGGAATTGCTCCATGCACAGCCATGGTCCTTATTTGGGGACACCTGGCAAAAGGCAATGATGGCCACACGTTAGTTATGGTCGCTATTAATTCATTGGCTATGCTTTTTTTGTATGGCCCCCTGGGCGGTTTCCTGCTTGGAGTTGGTCGTCTACCGGTTCCATGGCAATCTATGTTTTTATCCGTTAGTATCTAAGTGGCCCTTCCTTTGGTTACGGGCTATTTTTCCCGGAAATGGATGATCAGGGTAAAAGGGGAGGAATGGTTCAAGGAAAAATTCCTCCCCTTCCTAACGCCAATAACAATAATGGCTCTTTTGGTAACCTTAATTTTGCTGTTCTCCTTCAAGGGTGAAGTGATTCTTTCAAACCCTCTCACTATCCTGTGGATTGCCATTCCACTCTTCATCCAGACAAATCTGATCTTCTGGCTTGGTTATGGGCTCTCAAAACTGCTGCGGCTGAAGTATCAAGATGCTGCCCCTTCGGCCATGATTGGGGCTTCAAATCATTTCGAAGGTAATCATTCAGACCCCTCTCCCCAACCCTCTCCCCAAAAGGGAGAGGGAGTTGAAATGGTAAGCGCTACCAGCCTTTCATTGGAAACGAGAGGATGGGGGAGTGAACGGTTACTTTCGAAG
>JAUWIR010000008.1 GCA_030605265.1 Pseudomonadota bacterium
ATATCGGTTCGATCGTTGGGCAATATATTTAAATGCAAATGGCTTTCCCCGATATGACCAAAAAGGAGAAACTCTAACTCCTCCTTGGCCAAAATTTTTTCATAATATATCATCATGGCCTTTAGAGCATCTTCCGGCACTGAAATATCAACACTAACCTTATGAATAAATGGGTATTTTGCTTTTCGTTCTTTAAATATGGTATTTAATATTTCAGGAAGAGCGTGACGAAAATCCCGCATTTTTACTAAATCATGCTCTTCAAACCCTCCCCAAGTATTGTCCAAATTTACTCCATTATTTTCTAATACCGCCTGCCATCTTTCGTATATTTCTTCTAAATCCGATTCATTATAAAATTGTTCAAAAAATACTGCTGCTTTAGATTCATCAGGAAATTCCCCAATTGAAGATCCTTGTCCATCAGATATCCTTTTCCTGCGTAAAAGATTTAATGAATGGGAATCGAAGTATTCTAAAGTCGATGGTTGGATACTACTTGCAGCAGCTAATTTTTCCTTTTTAATAGTTTTAACAAAATTTAAGGCCTCATTCTGTTCATCGAAAAAGGCTATTCCGCAAAAAATATTCTTTAGTCGAGAGATAAGCATTAATTCTATATAAGTAATTACTCCCAGGGTGCCCTCTGAACCAATAAAGAGATCTATTAAGTCCATACCTGGTTCGGCAAAATAACCGGCTGCATGTTTTACTATGGGCATCTTATAGGTTGGAATAGGAAGTTTATAACTTTTATTACTAAGCTGTATGCTAAAAAACCCGCTCTCATCAGCAATGAATTGTCCTCGGGTAATATCAAGTATTTCACCATTGCTCAAAGTAATTCTTAATCGATGAATATAATCCCTGGTTGATCCATAAGCATAGGATCGTGCTCCTGAAGAATTAGCAGCAATGGTCCCTCCCAACATAGCTGTACTCTCTGTAGGATCCGGAGGGTAAAAATAAATAAGAGCTTCACTTTTTTTTTGGCAAAAAACCCCTTCTACATTTTTCTGATTTATATATTCTTGTAAATCCCGCAATAAAACACCTGGTTGAGCTTTAATAAACCAACTATCTTCCTTTGGATTTTTAACTAACCCCAAAATTTTATTCATCTTCTCCATAGAAAGAAGAATTCCCCCTTGTGGAACAGCCCCCCCAACAACACCTGTTCGTGCTCCGGATATGGTTATCGGAATACCCTTTCTACCATAACAATTTAACAAAGCGCTTACTTGCCCTTCGTTAATAGGAAAATAAACCGCCTCTGCCTGACCTGCTTCCATATGAGATTCGTCTTGCAGATAGGAAATCCCTTCAAAACCAGAATTGAAATCGATTTTTTTTATTTTTGTTACATCTTCTTCATTTTCTATTTTCAAAGATTTTACTACTTTCATAATAATCCTACTTATTCCTTCTCAAATAATTCATATAGTATAGTATTGTAATTATTCATAATAACAGACGATTCACTTTGCGTCAATTAATAAAAAACCCTTAAAAACCTTGTATCCGGCTGAATTTTGGGATATATTCTGTTTAGTTTTGTCGCTGGCTGCCTCCATCTTTAACTGAATAAATTAAAAAAAGGTCAGTGAAAATCAAAAAAAATAAAAAAAAATGATGAGTTATAGGGATTTCCAGTATTCTCGTAGTAGGGGGTCTTGGTGAATATCTTGATGTAGCTGACTATGTTATTGCCATAGAGAATTATACACCCTCTGATAAAACTGAAAATGCTAAGGAGATTGCCAAACAACTTCCTAATCATAGGCTTTGTGAAGGAGCAAATAATTTTGGAAACATTAAATTGCGAAAGCCACTTAGCGCTTTTTCTCCTACAAAAAATAATTCTTTCAAAACACGAAGAAAATCAAACCTACTTCTTGGAAAGCCAAACAAAAGCCATTGGTCAAATTATCTCATACTTTTTCAATAATACACCTTATTCTTCTATACCCTGCAAAAAGAACCTCAAATGATCTTTTCTAAAATCGAGGAAAATGGATTAGATTTTTTAGACTTCCATAAAGCCGGCATTTTATCCAAGGCAAGAATTTATGAGGTTGCCTCAGCAATTAATAGGATACGATCCTTAAAAATGAAGCAAATAATATAAAGATTGACTTGTGTAAATTGAACCTAAAATTAAGAAAAAAATATTGGACAGGATAAACATGATTCAAATCCAATTAAAAGAAAGCACAAAGGCTGAAACTTCATATAAATAAAATGAAAATTTATAGAATTGTGTAAATGGGGCTTTAATGCGGAATCACAAAAAGCCATTACAGTCTAAAAGCAATAGGCTTGATACTCAGACAGGATTAAAAATTATCCTGTTATCCTGTCTAAAAATAATTAATTGATCGCTAACTGTTTCTAAGATACTTTTTTTCGAAGAATATCATATTTTTGAAAGGGTCTATCTATCTGTATAAAACCACTTATTCCAGGATGTAATACTTGCAGAGGCTCTTTTTCCTTATCCCGGAGAAAATCAACAGTTACTGTAATAACTCCTGTTTTTCTGAATACCTCTATCTTATCTCCTATTCTTATGGCATTCCTCGCATCAATTTCACCACCAAGACTGTCAGTTATTGCCTGAATGTACCCTAAAAAACGATAATCGTTATTTTGGGTACTAAGGCTATATAATTGAGTATCAGATGGATTTGGATGAAAATAAAATCCCGTTGTATAGTCTCTATTATTCACTTTATATAGCTCTGAATCAAAATAGGAATAAAAAGATTCATTATGCAAATTTTTATAATAATTTTCAATGGCCTCTTTATAGATTTTTGTAACTACCGAAACATAATAAAGGCTTTTCATCCTTCCTTCAATCTTAAATGCGTCTACTCCCGCTTCAATTAATTCGGGTACATATTTCAACATACACAGATCCTTTGAATTTAAGAAGTAAGTGCCCTTTTTATCCTCTTCCACATTTAGAGGTTTATGAAGTTCGGTTCTTTCAAGTAAATAATAATTCCATCTACAAGGCTGAGCACAATCCCCCTGATTACTGTTTCTGTGGAGAAAATAGCTGCTTAACAAACACCTTCCTGAATAAGCCACACACATAGCGCCGTGAATAAAAACCTCTAACTTCATTGAGGTCTTTGCTTTTATCTCTTTGATCTCCTCCAAGGTAAGCTCTCGAGCAAGACAAACCTTTTCAGCCCCGAGCTTTTCCCAAAAATGAACAGCCTTGAAATTACTGCAATTTGCCTGAGTGCTTATAATAATGGGAATTTCAGGAGCATATTCCTTACAAATTAAATAAACTCCTAAATCTGAAATAATAAGGCCGTCAGGAGAAACCTCTTTCATCATCTGAAGATAATTTCCCAGCTCCTTAATATCCTGATTGTGAGCAAAAATATTTAAGGTAATATATAAATTTGCCTTATATTCGCACGTTTTTTCTTTTGCCTTTTTTAATTGATGGAAAGTAAAATTTTCAGCTCTGGAACGTAAGCTAAACTGCTCACCACCCAAATAAACTGCATCTGCTCCGTAATGAAGGGCAAAACATAATTTCTCATAACTTCCGGCAGGTGAAACTAATTCAACTCTTTTCATATACCTTCACTTTTAATGACAGAGATTATCCTTTCCAGATCTTCAAGAGAAGAATACTTTATTTCTATTTTCCCCGAGGTTTTTTTATTTTTAATAGTTACATAAGTGCTTAATATTGACTTTAGATCATCTTCCATATCCTGTATGTAAATATCTGCCTTTTCTCTCCGGCTCATTTTCTTTTTACAAACTTGTTCATCTTTTTTAACTAATTTCTCAATCTGCCGGACAGATAAAGATTTTTCTATTACTTTCTTACAAATTACCAGTCTTGTTTGTAAATCCTGAACGCTTAATAAAGCACGAGCATGCCCCATACTGAGTAAGCCTTGCTTTACATTTTCTTTTATTGATTCATCCAGGTTTAATAATCGCAATACATTTGATACTGTTGATTTATCCTTGCCTACCATAAGGGCGATCTTATCTTGAGTATAATCAAATTCTTCAACAAGTCTGCGGTAGGCTTCACCTTCTTCGATAGGATTAATATCCTCTCTTTGAACATTCTCTATTAAGGCTAATTCAAATTCTTCTCTATCGGAAACATTTTTTATAATCACGGGAATTTCTTTCAAACCGGCCAACTGTGCTGCTCTCCATCTTCGCTCACCGGCAATTATGATATATCCTTGCTCACTTTTTCTCGCACAAATTGGCTGAATAACACCCTTTTCTTTTATTGATTCAGCTAAACCAGCCAATTTTTCCTCATCAAAATATTTCCTTGGTTGAGATTCGTTCGGTATTATCAAATTTATTGGTATTACTAAAATCTCACCACAACTTGAATATTCCAAATTTGAAAACAAAGCGCCCAAACCCTTACCTAACGCTTTTTTGGACATTATTAATCACCTCCTTGGCAAGCTTTAGATAAGCCTGAGATCCGGAAGATCGAATTTCATAAAGCACTATAGGAAGGCCATGACTTGGTGCTTCACATAAGCTGACATTTCTGGGGACTATCGCTGAGAATACTTTTTCTTTAAAATAGTCACGGGCCTCTTTGGCTACCTGATGCGAAATTTTTGTCCTCTGATCAAACATGGTTAACAAAATGCCCTCCACATCTAACATAGTATTCAGATCTCTTTTTATAATTTTAATAGTATTCAATAATTGAGTAATTCCCTCAAGAGCATAATATTCACATTGCAAGGGAATTATTACGGAATCTGCTGCGGAAAGAGCGTTAATTGTTAACAATCCTAAAGAAGGAGGACAATCAATTATTAAAAAATCATAGTTATTTTTTACATCTTCAATTGCCTGTTTTAAACGAAATTCACGCCATAAAGCTGATATGAGTTCTATTTCAGCACCTATTAATTCTATATTGGAAGGAACTAAATCAAGACAATTTACCTTCGTTGAATATAAAAGATCTTCTATCTTCTCCCTTTTAATCAAGGCCTGGTAAATACTTTTATCACTCTTTGGAGAACTATATCCTACACCACTGGAAGCATTCGCCTGTGGATCACTATCAATTAATAAAGTCTTTTTTTCAGCCAAAGCAAGACAAGCAGCCAAGTTTACTGCCGTGGTTGTCTTTCCCACACCTCCTTTTTGATTGGCTATTGCTATTATTTTTCCCATAATTTCAAAATCTTATACTAGTAGTTTTCACGTGAAAACTACTAAATATTTTTTCATAAAGTTGTTATGTTAAAAAAAGGTTATTTTCCAATACAAAATTTGCTAAATATCCTATTTAATTGATCATTAGAGATGCTTTTACCTTGTAATTCAGCTAATAACTTATTAAGGTGCTTAAATTCTTCCATGTATAATTCTTCTCCCTGATTATTAATAACCAGGTCTTTTAAAAAGTTAAAGGTTTTCAGCATTTTTTGTAAAAGTATTTTTTGTCGTAAAGTGACTTCTCCTTTGCCACTTATATCATGATCAGGTAAACACAGGGTTTCTATTGTTTGGGTTATAGCGGAAATTCCCTTATTAGCGAGTGAAGATACATAGAGTATGGGCGTTTCCTTTGGAATAAATTTTTTTAGACCTTCTTCATTTAAGGAGATACCTAAGTCTGTTTTATTTAGAACGACAATATATTTTTTTTCTTGCTTGTGGATAAAGTGAAAAATATCCTCATCCTTCTCATCAATCGTTTGAGAGCCATCTAACACCATCATAAGGATGTTGGCTTGCTTTATATGGTAAAAACTTTTTTTAATACCCTCTTGTTCAATTATATTTTTTGTTTTACAAATACCCGCAGTATCGATGATGTCGATGTCTATATTATTTATAGTCAGTTTATCCTGAATACTGTCTGTAGTGGTCCCCGGAATATTGGTAACTATTGATCGATTTTTTTTTACAAGTCTATTCATTATAGATGATTTACCAACATTTCGTTTTCCTGTAATTACTACTTTTATCCCATTGATAAACAATTTACTAATAGTATAATCTTGGAGGTAGTTCCGGGTTATCTTTATCCATTGATCAATACTTTGAAGGAGCTTATCAACTGAATACCGGATAGTTATATCTTTTTCAAAATTTAATTCCGCCTCAATTTGAGCCTCCCACTCCTTCACCTTTTGACATAAAGTCTGTAAAGATTGAAAAGTATTTCCTCGTAAAGAATTAATGATTAAAGAATGAGCCTTTTCAGTTTTGGCCTGAATTAAATCAATTATTGACTCTGCCTGAGTAAGATCGATTCGCCCGTTTAAAAATGATCTTTTGGTAAATTCCCCGGGTTCTGCCAATCTAGCCCCGCTCTGTAACACTAATTCTAAAATTTTATAAAGACAAAATTTTCCTCCATGACAATTTATTTCAACAACATCTTCGCGAGTATAAGAATTTGGAGTTTTCATAATTGATACGAGCACTTCATCTATATATTTTTTCGTTCGTGGATCAATTATGAAACCATACTGAAGGGTATGAGTAACAGCATTTTGTAATGAACTCTTTTTTTGTCCTTTTTTTCGGTAAATTTTTTCAACTATTTTTAAAGAAGATGGACCACTCAATTTGATAATACCAATGGCGCTTATCCCAATGGGAGTAGCAATAGCGGCTATAGTGTCCATAGCTAAGTAACTGCTTTATGCTTTTTTAAAATTCCATAATGTTGACCGATAGTGAGAACATTATTTAGTAACCAGTATATTACTAATCCTGAAGGGAATCCAAGAAAAAAAACTGTAAATATTACCGGCAACATGGTCATCATTTTTACTTGGGCTGCGTCCCCAGTCATTGGCGTCATTTTTTGTTGATAATACATAGTAACTCCCATCAATAGGGGAGTAATTAACAAAGGGTCCATAACAGAAAGATCTTTGATCCAAAACATAAAATGAGCGCCTCTTATTTCAATGGCAACCATTAACCCTTCATAAAGTGCAAAGAAAACGGGGATTTGTAGTAATAAGGGTAAACAACCACCCATAGGGTTTACACCCCTCTGTTTATACATTTTTAGCATTTCTTCATTGAGTTTTTTGGGATCACTTTTATATTTTTCTCTTAATGCCGACATTTTTGGCTGTAAATCCTGCATATTTTTCATGGACCTAAAGCTCTTGTCTGTTAGTGGCCAAAAAATTATTTTAATGATAATAGTAAGTAAAATTATGGCAATTCCATAATTGGGGATTAGTGTATAAAATTTATTTAAGAGCCAAATTAACGGTTTTGCCAGAAAGCTAAAGAACCCATAATCAATGGCGTTTTCTAAATGAAGACCAATTGCTTTTAATTCCTGGTATATCTTGGGTCCAAAATAACACCTATAGTCGTCAGTTATACTCTCGCCTGGATTAAGCGTTCTTTTGGGGTAATGAATCCCAATAATAGTAGCTTTATTAATGTCTGTAAGATTATTCAATTTGGGCCTTTGGATGATTACCTCAGATGTATCTCTTTTAGGCATAATTGAGGTTAAAAAATAATTACTGGTCATAGCCGACCATAAAATATTTCCACTATGAGCAATGGCGGGGGTTTTTTTCTTTGGCTTATTTTTCTTTCTTTTTCCGTTTACCCAAGTTACGGGTCCCTCAAATCTGTGGGTCCCGGATTGAAAGGAATTTCCCAGTCCCGGACCAAGAGTTATCCCGTAGTCAAATATATTTTTTTCAGGAGCTATATTTTTACCTATGATCTGAACATCGAATTGATAGCTGTCATTATAAAAGGTAAATATCTTTTCGACTTGTATTCCCCTAGAGGTAAGGTAGGTAAATTTTAAAACCTTTTCTGAATTTTCGCTGTTTAAAGAAAAATAGTCTTCCTTTTCTGAAAATTCATATAAACCAGTAAAGGAATCAGAATTTTTATTCTGTCCTATCTCTACAACTAACGACAATCCAAAGCTATTTTCTGTTTTAAGAGAATTAAATAAATCAATATGATCATTATTAGCAATTGGCTGCGTTTTGTTAAATAATTCATTAAAGTAACTTCGATAAGAAGAGGCCACGTCTAACCAAAAATCTTTTTTCCATGGAGCAGTTTCATAATTTTTTGATAAATGATACTTTTTCAGTTTCCAACTAATTATTCTAGCATTTTTTGTATTAATGACAGCTTTAAATCGTCTCGTTTCAAGGGTAATATTTTTTTCTTTCCTCTTTTTCTGTTCTTGAAAAAGAGCATGCAATTCACTGTCCTCTCGTGTTGAGAAAGTTTCGATAATTTCATTTTCTTCACTAAATAAAGGACTTTCTTCAATTTTTTCTTTCACTGTTTTTTCAGGGGGTAGTGGAGGCTTTTTAGGAACAAAAAGGTACTGATATATTATTATAACAAGTATTGATAAAATAACCGCTAATAATGCTCTTTTTTCCATTTATATGTCCTTATTTTAGATTCCAATATTATTACTGTTAAATAGCAAGTTATCTTATCATGAACAATTTCCTTGATCAATGAACATTCTAATGAACAATAAAAATTATTTTAGACAGGATCAAAACCACCTTTATTCCATGGATTACACCTTATTAACCTTTTAACTATTTTAATTGAACCTATAAGTATGCCATATTTTATGATACTTTGAATGGCATATTGTGAACATGTTGGATAAAAGCGACAAGAAGGGGGATAAAGGGGAGAGATTATATTTCTATAAATTTGTAAAAAAAAATAATGATCTTAGTTATTCCTTTTGTAAATAATTTCATGCTTTTTTAGGTGAATTTAACAGTAAAAATAGTTTGTCTTTTAAAATTTTATATGATATTTTTTTTGCTTTTCTAGTTGGTATTATTATGTAATCGTTTCCTTCACTAAATTCCATTTTATTCGTCCTGTAAATCTCTCTTATACGTCTTTTCATCCTGTTGCGATTTACAGCATTTCCGAATTTTCTAGAGATAACTACGGCAATTCTTGAAAAATGAAAAGAATTATTATGCCTGTAGATGATAAAGTAGCTATCTCTTAGTTTAATACCATATTGAAATATATTCTGAAATTCTTTTTTTCTTTTTAATTTTTCTTTCTTTTTAAAAGTATTTACAGGCCGTTTAATCACTAACAGTTAATCTTTTTCTTCCTTTCCTTCTTCTTGCGTTAATAATTTTTCTTCCATCTTTAGTACTCATCCTTTTTAAAAATCCGTGTTTACGGAGTCTCTTTCTTCTTTTTGGTTGATATGTTCTTTTCATTAATGATTCCTCCTAATTTTAAGTTAGAAGGAGAATTATAAACTTTCTCATTTGTTATTGTCAAGAAAATATCCTATTAAAAAAACATTGAAAGAAACAAAAAAGTTTGATATACTAGTTGCTTACCTAAGATACTAATTTATTTAATCTTACTAACTAATAATTTCGTTATATATGCTTATCCACATGTGTGGATAAAATTGTGGATAAATGAGCAATATTTGGGATAAAACACTTAGTCTTATACAAGAAAGAATAAATCACCAAAGTTTTGAAACATGGTTTATTCCTACTCAATATCTTTCCTGTGAAAATGGTCTTCTATTTATTAGGGTTCCAAATATATTTTATAAAACATGGCTGGTTGAACATTACATGGATATTATTACACAATCTTTAAAAACTATATCTCCTATTGAATTGTCTTTGCAGTTAGTAATTGACGAGGAAAATATACAAAATTCATTTCCAATAAATAAAAAAAGAATTGATACAGGTCAAAATCATTCTCCCAAATCTACTGTTCCTTTGCCTTCACTAAATCCAAAATATCAATTTCAGACCTTTGTAGTAGGAACTAGTAATCAATTTTCTCATGCAGCCGCTTTAGCTGTTGCCGAGCATCCGTCTCTTACCTATAATCCCCTTTTTATTTATGGAGGTGTCGGATTAGGGAAAACGCATTTACTTCATGCAATAGGTCACTATATTTTTGATAGGTATAAAGATTTCAAAATTGTTTATACTCAAGCTGAAAAATTTACCAATGAACTTATTAACTCTATTAGATACGATAATATGAACAATTTTCGTAATAAATATCGAGACATTGATGTATTACTAATTGATGATATCCAATTTATTGCAGGTAAAGAACGAACAGAAGAAGAATTTTTTCATACTTTTAATTCTCTTTTTGAAGCACATAAACAAATTATTATTTCCAGTGATAGCCCGCCAAAGGAAATCCCAACTATTGAGGAGCGGCTTCGTTCGAGATTTGAATGGGGGCTTATTTCTGATATTCAACCCCCGGAATTAGAAACAAAAATCGCCATATTAATGAAAAAAGCAGAAGCAGAAAATATTAATTTACCAGATGAAGTAGCTTTTTTTGTTGCAAGTAAGATAAAATCAAATATTAGGGAATTGGAAGGTTGTCTTATTAAATTAGGTGCCTATTCTTCTCTTAATTCTTTAGAAATATCTTTAGCTATGGCTAAAGATATTTTAAATGATCTTTTTGCTAATGATGATAAATTTATAAGTATTGAGTCTATTCAAAAAATTGTTTGTAAAAACTTTTCCATGAAATTATCAGATCTAAAATCGAAAAATAGAAGTAGAGCAATATCATTTCCTCGTCATATAGCTATGTATCTTTGTAGAAAAATAACCAATCAATCACTTCCCAAAATAGCAGATTCCTTTGGTGGAAAAGATCATACTACCGTTCTTCATGCATGTGAAAAAATTAAAAAAATGATCGAAAAAGATAGTGATCTTAGATATAAAATAAATCATTTAGTTAATTTAATAAAAAAATAGTCTGTTTAATAAGGTGTGAATACCTTGTGGATTAATTCTGAGTTATTTTTTTAAAATTTAAAACATGATAAGTTATACACAAATAATAAACAAAAAAGTAAAAAAGTAATGTTAGCTTAATTAACTGATTATTAAAAGAGATAAATCCTTTTAATAATTATGCACAAGTACTATTAGTACTATAATAGTAATAATTAAAAATATAAAAAAAAGAAAAATAAAATGACAAATGATTATACTGCAAAAAATATAAAAGTATTAGAGGGCTTAGAGGCTGTTAGAAAAAGACCTTCTATGTATATTGGAAATACATCTACTATAGGTCTTCATCATTTAGTATTTGAAGTTACTGATAACAGTATTGATGAAGCGCTTGCCGGTTATTGTGATTTCATCGAAGTAATTATCCACATAGATAATAGTGTAACAATCATTGACAATGGTCGAGGTATTCCAACTGAGATTCATGAAGAAGAAGGAATATCGGCAGCTGAATTAGTATTGACAAGACTTCATGCAGGTGGAAAGTTTGATGATAAATCCTATAAAGTATCAGGTGGGCTTCACGGGGTAGGCGTATCAGTGGTAAATGCTTTGTCAAGTTGGTTAAAACTTGAAATACGTCGTAATGAAAAGGTCTATCAGCAAAAATTTGAAAGAGGTAACCCTAATAATTCACTGCAGCTAATTGGACAAACTAAAAAAACCGGTACCAGAATTAGTTTTCTTCCTGATACGGCCATTTTTGAATCAATTGAATTTAGTTATGACATTCTTGCTAATAGATTAAGAGAAATGTCTTTTTTAAATAAAGGGTTAACTATTAGCATTAAGGATGAGAGAACAGATAAAAAAAATACTTTTTTTTATGAAGGCGGTATAGTTTCCTTTGTAAAGCATCTTAACAAGAACAAAATCTCTTTGCATAATGACCCTATTTATTTTTTTCAGGAAAGAGATAATATTTCAGTTGAATTAGCTTTGCAATATAATAACGGTTTTAATGAACAAATTTTTACTTATGCAAATAATATTAATACCCATGAAGGAGGGTCCCATTTAAGTGGTTTAAAAACTGCTTTAACCAGAGTATTGAACCAATATGGGGACAAAAAAAATTATTTCAAAAATTTAAAATATACTTTAAGTGGAGAAGATGCTCGAGAAGGTCTGACGGCAGTAATTAGTGTAAAACTTCCTGATCCGCAATTTGAAGGCCAAACAAAGACAAAATTGGGAAATAGTGAAGTACGTGGCATTGTTGATTCGATTGTTACCGAGAAATTAAGCCAATTCCTGGAAGAAAATCCTGATTATGCTAAAAAAATAATCGAAAAAATGATTAGTGCTGCTAGAGCTCGGGATGCCGCCAGAAAAGCAAGGGATTTGGCAAGACGTAAAAGTGTATTAAATTCTCATTCACTTCCCGGTAAATTGGCTGATTGTGCAGAAAAGGACCCAACACTCTGCGAAATATTTTTAGTAGAGGGAGATTCTGCAGGAGGATCTGCGAAACAGGGAAGAAATCGGCAATACCAAGCTATTCTTCCTTTAAAAGGAAAGATTATAAATGTTGAAAAAGCCCGTTTTGATAAAGTATTAGGTAATGAAGAAATAAAAATTTTGATAACCGCTTTAGGTATGGGAATAGGCGAAGAACATTTCGATGTATCAAAAAGTCGTTATCATAAAATTATAATTATGACTGATGCCGATGTTGATGGAGCACATATTCGAACTTTACTACTAACTTTTTTCTATCGGCATATGGCCCAGATAGTTGATAACGGGTATTTATATATAGCTCAACCGCCTTTATTTAAAGTAAAAATGGGCAAAGAAGAATTATATATCAAAGATGAAAAATTAATGCAAAGTTATTTATTAAATAAAGGGACTAAAAATATACAATTGGTTGAAGGGGATAAGATATTTGAAAAAGAGGAATTGACTCTTTTACTAAATAAAATAATTAATTTTTTAAGTGTAATGTCAATAGTGAAAAAAGAAAAGGTCCCTGAGGAAATATTATTGTTTCTTTTAATGGAAAAAGAATTTGACAAAGATGATCTCGATGATAGAGAAACATTAAAAGAAAAATTAGATGGAATGTATAAAAAATTTTCTGCATTTAATTATAATAATGAGTTTTTTGATTATTCTACTGAATTTGATGAAGAGCATGGTTGTTATAAAATAGTATTTTTGGTCAAGTCAAATGGATTTATTAATCAGCAAATTCAGATTGATTCTGAATTTCTTTCCTCTCCTGCTTTTAAAGAACTTCATTCTTTATACAAACAGATAGAATTAGGACCACCTCCTTATGAGATACAAAGATCGACAGAGACCCATAATGTCTATTATCATAAAAATTTAATAGATACTGTTCTGACTATGGCTAAGAAAGGAATGGTTATTCAAAGGTATAAAGGATTAGGGGAGATGAATCCTGATCAATTATGGGAAACAACGATGGATCCGGAGAAGAGGACTTTGCTTAAAGTTAAAGTTGAAGATATTGTTGAAGTGGATGAAATTTTTAGTGTATTAATGGGTGATAATGTTGAACCGAGAAGAAAATTTATTGAAGAAAATGCTTTAAATGTAAAAAATATAGATATATAAAAGATATAAAATTATTCAAAAATATTAGGAAAAATTGAATGATTATTGAAGAATCAAAAATAATAGATATTGAGGATGAACTAAAAAGCTCCTATCTAGATTATGCTATGAGCGTAATCATTGGTAGAGCTTTACCTGATGTAAGAGATGGATTAAAACCTGTCCATAGAAGAATATTATACGCTATGCATGAAATTGGCCTTACCTGGAACAGGTCATTTAAAAAATCCGCACGTATTGTTGGAGAAGTCTTGGGAAAGTTTCATCCACATGGAGATGCCTCGGTTTATGATGCCATATGCAGAATGGTCCAAACATTTTCTTTACGTTATCCCCTAATAAAGGGACAGGGCAATTTTGGTTCAATTGATGGTGATTCACCTGCAGCAATGCGATATACAGAGGTAAAACTCTCAAAAATTACTCAAAAATTTTTATCGGATATTGATAAGGAAACAGTTAATTTTATTAAAAATTTTGATGAATCCTTAGATGAGCCGGTTGTTTTACCCTCAATAGTCCCTAATTTACTTATCAATGGTTCTTCCGGTATTGCCGTTGGTATGGCTACAAATATTCCTCCTCATAACTTAAATGAAGTAATCGATGCTTTGATCTCTATTATTGAAGATCCGGATGTTTCCGAAGAAGAAATATTTAAAATAATAAAAGGGCCTGATTTTCCCACTGCTGGAATTATTCATGGGAAAAGGGGAATTTTAGAAGCATATAAGACTGGAAAAGGAATTATAAAAGTTCGAGGGAAAGCTGAAGTTGAAAGAGATGATAAAACTGATAAAGAAAAAATTATTATTTCCCAGATTCCCTACCAAGTGAATAAATCGAAGCTATTAGAAAATATTGCTGAATTAATAAATAGTAAAAAAATTGAGGGTATTTCGGATCTACGTGATGAGTCTGATCGCGATGGTATGCGGATTGTTATTGAGCTTAAGAGAAATGAAATAGCTCAAGTCCTTCTCAATTATTTATATAAACATACCAACCTGGAAACAAGTTTCGGTATCAATATGGTAGCTCTGGTCAATAATCAACCAAAGCTATTAAAATTAAAAGAAATTTTACATATTTTTATTTCCTATAGGAAAGAAATAGTTATTCGAAGGACAAAATTTGAACTCAAATTAGCGGAAGAAAGGGCTCATATACTTGAAGGTTTAAAAAAGGCCCTTGATAATATTAATCGTGTAATAGAGCTTATTCGTTCCTCAAAGACAGTAGAGCAAGCCAGAGAAGGTTTAATTTCAGAATTTGCCTTAAGTCTCATACAAGCAAAATCAATACTGGAAATGCGTTTGCAGAAACTTACTGGAATGGAAAGGGAAAGTATAGAAAAAGAATTAGAAGAAACTTATCAAAAAATAGAATATTATCGTGATGTGCTTCAAAATGAGAATTTAGTTTTAGATATAATAAAAAATGAATTACTTGATTTGCAGAAAGAATATAAAGATGATCGTCTCACTGAGATTATTGAAAAACAAGACGAAATTAATTATGAAGACACTCTTGTCGAAGAAGATATGGTGGTTACTGTTACCCACAGAGGTTATATAAAAAGAACATCTCTCTCCCTTTATAAAATGCAAAGAAGAAAGGGTTGTGGGGTAAGAGGTGTGAGTCCTCTTGAAGAGGATTTTACCACTCATCTTTTCGTTACTTCAACTCATAATTTTATGTTCTTTTTTGCTGATTCAGGAAGAGTATTTTGTTTAAAAATACATCAGATACCCGAGACAGGAAGAAATGCCAAGGGTACTGCCATGGTAAATCTTTTGCCTTTAAATCCTGATGAAAAAATTGCTGCATTTTTTACAATTAAAGAGCTATTGCAAGCCGGCAATTTTTTAGTAATGGCAACAAAGAGAGGATTAATAAAAAGGGCATCCGTACAGGAATTTAAAAATATAGAGCGTTTTGGCCTCAGGGGTATACGAGGACTTATAATTGCGGAAAATGATAAACTAATGGCTGTAAAAATAACCTCAGGGGATCTAGATATTTTTATTGGTACAAAGAAAGGAAAATCTATCAGATTTAATGAAAATAAAGTTAGACCTACAGGAAGGGTGGCTAAAGGTTCTCGTGGTATTCGTGTTTCTAAGGAAGATGAAGTGGTAGATATGCAGATAATCAATGGTAATTCGACTATTTTAACAGTTACTGAAAATGGATTTGGTAAAAGAACGAATATTGATGAATATAGATGTCAAAACAGAGGTGGAAAAGGATCAAGAAATATTCATTTAACAAAAAAAAATGGAGATGTTATAGGTATTAAAGAAGTATTACCTGAAGAATCATTGATGATCATTAGCAAAAAAGGGAAGTTAATTTGGATACGTATTGATGATATTAGCGTTATAGGAAGGGATACACAAGGAGTTAAATTAATTGGGCTTGATAATGATAAAGTTGTATCAATTGCCTTAATTCCTGAAAGTGAAAGTGAGAGCGAAAGCGAAAGTGAAAATGATAATGAAACTGATCAAAATGAAGGTGAAAATAGCATTGAAGGTGAGAATGAATAATCATTTCTTTCTTTTAAATTTAAAGCATAGGAATTTTCAAAAGGAAAAATTAGTAGCAAATATATTTTATATAACATAATAATGAATAAACAGAAAAAATATAAATTTAGGAAAACAGGAAATATATTTTGTTAGATATTAAATATATAAAGGAACATATTGAATTAATAAGAGAGAAACTTCAACAGAGGGGTGATACTACAGATCTTGGTAAGTTTCTTGAATACGATCAGGAAAGAAGAACAATATTAAAAGAAAGTGAAGAATTAAAACATCAGCGAAATTTATTTTCACAGCAGATCGGAGTTTTACTGAAAAAAGGGAAGGTTGCTGATGAAATAGATACTGTAAAAATGAAGGAAACCTCAAATAAGATAAAAGATCTTGATGAAAAATTAAAAATAACTCAAATAAATTTAGAGTCCTTTCTTCATACCATCCCCAATATACCTCATAGTTCAGTACCCATTGGCTCTGATGAAAAAGAAAATGAAATCATCCGTCATTGGGGTAAAATAAAATCATTCTCCTTTGAACCAAAGGCTCACTGGGATTTGGGAGAATCATTGGGTATTTTAGACTTTTTACGATCATCGAAAATAACCGGATCAAGGTTTTCACTTTATTTAGGTAAAGGTGCCTTGCTTGAAAGAGCTTTGATTAATTTTATGTTGGATCTGCATACAAAACAACATGGATACACAGAAGTCGTCCCTCCCTTCATGGTAAATTCAACCAGTATGTTTTCTACAGGTCAATTACCTAAATTTGAAGAGGATTTATTTAAAACTTCCCAGGAAGATTTTTATTTAATCCCTACGGCAGAAGTTCCATTGACCAATATTCATAGAGAGGAAATTTTAGAGGAAGATTGTTTACCCATTAAGTACGTAGCTTATAGTCCATGTTTTAGAAGAGAAGCGGGATCTTATGGAAAAGATACCAGGGGATTAATTCGACAACATCAATTTAATAAAGTTGAGTTGGTATGGTTTTCGCGTCCTGATAATTCATACCTCAATTTAGAACTTTTATTACAAGATGCTGAAAGTGTATTACAAATATTAGAATTACCCTATAGAATAGTTAATTTATGTACTGGCGATTTAGGTTTTTCAGCTGCTAAAACCTATGATATTGAAGTCTGGCTTCCAAATCAAAAGATGTATCGAGAAATTTCATCCTGCAGTAATTTTGAGGATTTTCAGGCTAGAAGAGGTAAAATAAAATATAAAGACAAAGAAAAAGGAAAGATAAAATTTGTTCATACTTTAAATGGCTCCGGACTTGCAATTGGTCGAACTGTTGTGGCTATCTTAGAGAATTATCAAGAAGAAGACGGATCTATTACTATACCAAAAGCTTTACAGCCTTATCTTGGAGGGATTACTAAGATAGAAAAAGCACATTAAAAAAATTGGAGGGATGGCCGAGTGGTTGAAGGCGGCGGTCTTGAAAACCGTTGACCGAAAGGTCCGTGGGTTCGAATCCTACTCCCTCCGTTTTACCTGGAGAGGTGGCCGAGTTGGCTTAAGGCGCTCGCCTGCTAAGCGAGTGAATGGGGAAACTTGTTCCGAGGGTTCGAATCCCTCCCTCTCCGTTTTTTATTTATTTTTAATAGGAATACATATCTTCCCCTCAGTTCAATATCTACAAAATAATATTAGTATGAAAGTCCTTTTTAATGAATAAATATTATTCCAATTCCTCTAATAAAAAGAATAAAAATTATTTTAAAATAATTTTATTTTTTTTATTAGGAATATTTTTTGTTTGTACACCTTATCATCTTGCTGCAGAAGAAATTCCTTCAAATAGTTTTTTGTTCACTGAAAATAGACAGATGAAACGTCCTTGTATTATTCTTGATCCCGCCCATGGAGGTCAGGATAAAGGAGTTGTTTATGAAGATATTTTTGAAAAAAATATAACTCTTGATATTGTAAAAAGAATTGAAAGACTCATAGTTGAGAGAACTACTTTTGGAGTATTTTTAACTCGTGAAAAGGATGAAGATAAATCATCACTAGATCGGGTTACTTTTGCTAATGATCGTAAGGCTACTCTTTTTCTTAGTTTTCATATTAATGCTCATTTTTCTCCAAATTTAAATGAAATGCAAATATATATTAATACATATTCTAGGGAGGAATTAAAAAAATCTCACAATTTCAAATCCAGTTGGGAATTAATTCAACAGAAGCATTTTGAACAGAGTAAAGAATTGGCCTCTCATATAGAAAAGGCAGCCTTAAGTAGTTCCTTATGGTCATTAATTACAATAAAAAAAATGCCCTTATATTTATTAAGAAGTATCGATATGCCGGCGGTATTAATAGAATTAGGTTTTCTTTCAAATTTGAAGGAAAAGGAAAAGCTAAAAACAACGGAATACCAACAATATTTAGCCTCAGCACTTTATGATGGAATATTAACATATATATCAAGTAAAAATGAATATTCAACATTTTAATGATAAAGGTTTTATAGGAAATTTTTTATTTATTATTATTATCACTCTTGTCATTGGTATTGGGCTTTTTATTTGGACAAAAAATAAAAACCCTTTATATAGCTTATCCAATAACAAATTATTATCCGAAATCAACTTGAAATCCAGCGAAATAAGAGAAGAAAACAAATTACTATTAGAATTATTCTTTTCAGATAAATATCATTCGTGTCTACAAATTGAAGAAAGGGAAATAGAGGTAGTTAAAAATAATTTACAGGACAAAATTCATCAAGTTTTAATCGAATTAATAAATGGGCCATCAGATAATTTTGTTGAAACGATTCCTTCCGGTACAAAAATACGAAGTGTTTATGTTGATCAAGGAAATATAGTTTATCTTGACTTTTCTCAAGAAATAGTCCAAGAACATCCGGGTGGGTCATGGGCAGAGGTGGTTACCATCTATTCTATTGTGAATACTATAACAAAAAATTTTTCCTCAATAAAAGAAGTAAAGCTTTTGATTAATGGCACGGAAAGAGAGACATTATGTGGCCATATCAGTCTAAGGAGAATTTTTTCTTATTTACCATTAACCTGTGATTACTGATTTTTTATCTGAAAATTTTTTATGAAAACAAATTCTCAACCTATTGGTATATTTGATTCAGGATTAGGTGGATTAACCGTGATTAAAGAGATAATTCATCTTCTCCCTCACGAAGACTTAATATATTTGGGAGATACTGCCCGTGTACCCTATGGTGAAAAATGCCCGGAAACGGTTATTAAATATGCTTTACAGAATGCCAAATTTTTAACCAATAAGAAAGTAAAATGCGTTGTAATTGCCTGTAATACTGCGGCAGCCTTTTCTTTAGAAAAACTGAATGAATCCTTATCTTTATCCTGTCTCGGAGTAATCGAGCCTGGTGCAGAAGCTGCCGTAAAAGCCACTCGTTCCGGGAAAATTGGAATCATCGGAACAACCGGAACTATAGAAAGCAATGCATATGTAAAAGCAATAAAGAGATTAAATCAGTCAATAGAAGTTTTTTGTCAAGCGTGTCCTTTATTTGTTCCCTTGGTTGAGGAGGCCTGGCATGTGCATCCTATTACCCACCAAATCGCTGAAATATATTTGCGTTTTTGTTTTGAAAAATCAATTGACACTCTTATTCTAGGGTGTACTCATTATCCTTTATTAAAAAAAATTATTTCGGACATTTTAGGACCAGAGATTTTCCTAATCGATTCAGCTATAACACTTGCTGAGAAATTAGCAGGATTACTTATTAAAGAAGGATTATTAAATTCTCAATCTCTACAAGGAAAACATACATTTTTCGTAACGGATATGCCCAAGAAATTTTATAATTTGGGGAAATTATTCCTAAAGGAAAATGTTTTTCCTGTTGAACATATTGATATAACAAATTATTAGCCCAAAACTCAATAGGACTACTAAAAATATAAGCAATTTTTTAGGTTTTATTTTTTTTTACAGCACAAATAAAATACGCTTTGAATTTACTTAGAAAAAGAAAGGATAGGAAGATATATTATGAGGCTAAATAATCGTGCAAATGATGAGTTGCGAAACATTACTATCACCAGAGATTATAACAAGTATGCAGAAGGCTCTGTGCTAATTGCCGTTGGGGATACAAAAATTATTTGCACTGCCAGTATAGAAGAGAAATTACCACCATTTTTAAAGGATAGCGGTCAAGGATGGATTACCTCAGAATATTCAATGTTACCACGATCCACAGGAACCCGAATGATTAGAGAATCATCTCGAGGTAAGGTGGGTGGCAGAACTCAGGAAATTCAAAGACTCATTGGCAGAGCACTCCGGGCCGTGGTTGATTTAAAAAAAATTGGAGAAAGAACTATATGGATTGATTGTGATGTTATTCAAGCAGACGGAGGAACAAGGACAGCATCAATTACAGGTGGGTTCATTGCCTTGGCAGATGCATTACATAAATTAAAAATTAAGGGATTAATACAGGATTCAGCAATAAAAGATTATATTGCAGCCACTAGCGTAGGAATTGTTAATGGGGAGATTTTATTAGATTTAAATTATACGGAAGATTCAAAAGCAGAAGTTGATATGAATTTTATTATTACCGGTGGAGAAAAATTTATTGAGATACAGGGAACAGCGGAAAGTGAGCCTTTCTCAATGGACCAACTTCATAAAATGATCGAATTCTCCAAAAAAGGAATTCATGTACTCATTGAAAAACAAAAAGCGATACTTGGGAATATTTTGACTAATAATAATCTTTTAGCATAGATCCGGTTATGCAAATACCTCATAAATTAATAATAGCCTCACATAATAGGTATAAGGTAAATGAGATCAAAAATATTTTAAAAGAAATACCTATTAATTTAGTATCATTAGCGGATTTAAATTGGGAGTCAAATCCCGAAGAGACTGGCTCCTCTTATTATGAGAATGCTTTACTAAAAGTTAAAAGCATTGTTTCTCATTTCCATATACCTGCTATAGGTGAAGATTCAGGTCTGGAAGTAGATGCTTTAAATGGAGCTCCGGGAATATACTCTGCTCGATATGCCGGTGAGAATGCTTCTCAAAACGCCAATAATATAAAATTATTGCAGGCATTGAAAGATAGACCTTTTCCAAAAAGAACAGCACTTTTTTGTTGTACTATAGTTTTGTTATTTCCTAATAAAAATTTTTTTTCCTGGAAAGGTATCTGTGAAGGGTTCATCACTTTTGAGCCAAAAGGATCTTTCGGATTTGGTTATGATCCTCTATTTTTTATTCCTAAATACCATAAAACTTTCGCGGAATTAAGTTCTGAGATTAAAAATAAAGTTAGCCATAGAACTCAGGCCTTAAATCAATTAAGATATTTTTTTAGAGAATTGTATTGACTTTACCTGATAATATCTTTTATAATCTTTAAAGATTATCGGGGCGTAGCGCAGCCTGGTAGCGCACCGGTTTTGGGAACCGGGAGTCGGAGGTTCAAATCCTCTCGCCCCGATAATAAAAACCAGTATAACAATACCTTAATTCCTCTGTGTTTACAATAAATCAGACTCAATTTTCTTGATATTTTTTCCCAAAAGAATACCAATCTCATTTAAAATTTTATCTTACCTAAATCATAAACGATTCTTTATTTGAATCCAAGAAAGTAACCGATCATACTATTATATAGGTATGTAATTTCCCTATAAACCTAGACATAAATCTTTTTTCATGGTAATAATTTAGATATAAAAAATTTTTCTCATTTTTAAGACACTTATTTTTCCGAGTAGGTGAATTATCATAAAATTAGGGCCTTAGCATGAATTTGTATCAATTTTTCGATCTCTATTCACGTTCAGGTGAGATCACCTCATCAGGTATTTATATGCTGCGGTCTGCTTTAAAAAGGCTTTATGAAGCGTATAATTTAAAAGAAAGCGAGGAGATTGAAGAAAGATCTTTTTCTAATCTTTTGGCTCAATTAGAAACATATTTAAGATCTCAGAACAAGACCTCTAAAGTAATTAGAGAAAACAAATATTGGGTTCGCAGATTAATTAAATTCAGTATTCAAAAAAAATATCTTTATCTTAAAAATGATCTTCTTACAGTTAATCCTCAGGCGGATACCTTTTCATCCCATCATTTTTCAGATAATCAGCAATTTGAAATACTTACACATTCGACATTACCACCGATTAACACTGAAAGTAGTATTATAAACGATGAAATTAAAAAATTTACAGGCAAGACCGAATACCAGAGGAAAAAATTTTTTATAACACCTTGGATATTAAAATTAATAATCGTTTCATTTGGATTAATTGTTATAGGGATGCTTTTTATTACAGAATTTATTCATAGACAATTTGAGAATTATATCTTTGATCAATACCAGCAACAACAGCTCATAATTTCTCAAAGTGTAGCGAAGGGTCTTAGTGATTTTCTTATTGAATTAGAACATGAAATTAATTTCTTAGCACAAATGCCCGCTGTTCAATTAATCGATTCGAGATGTCAAGCAGAATTAGATAAAGCTTATAAAATAAATAAAAAATATATTAAAAGCATTAGAAGAGTTGACGCTGATGGTTATATTCATCATGAGGTACCTGAAAATAAACATACTGAGAACGGGAAATTACCCTATGATGTTGGAAGGTATTTTTCGTTATTCAAAAATATACCTGAAAAAAGCCATAATGCTCTTATCTTTTCAGAAGAAGATAATCCTATTTTATTGATTTTTCTTCCTGTTAAGATCGTTTGCCCCAAAACATCAACCTCTTTAAGCGCTGATGAATTAAAGAATTTTGGATTTATTATAGTTGAAATTTTTTTATTAAAAGTAGCTGAAACATTTATTGAACATATTGGTTCAGAAGAAAAAGGGCATGGTTTATTGATTAATCATGATGGAACAATTCTTTATCACCCTAATTATAAAAAGATAGGTCAAGAGTTTTTCCCAACGGAGAAAACATCAAACTTAGCCTGTCTCGAGTATAAACAACAGTTACTTCAAAAAATAAAAGCCAAACAAACAGGATTTAGTAAAGATTTTGAATATTTCCAAAAGAAGGATCAATATAAGGTATTTGCTTTTTTCCCTATTAATATTCATGAAGAATTATGGGCTGTAATTTTCACAGCACCATATAAAGAGATTCATCCGGTTAAACGTCTTCATGCAAATATTTTTATTTTGATGATAGGCCTAATTTCCTTAATTAGTACGGCAAGTTTTATTGTCTTAAAAGTGAATAAAAAACGAATAAAAGTAGAGGAAGAAATCAAATTTCTCGAAAAAAAATTAGAGATGGAGGATCAAATTTGTAGGTCGG
>JAUWIR010000141.1 GCA_030605265.1 Pseudomonadota bacterium
TTGATTCCTCGTACCCCTCTTTATGGTCCATTTTAATACCATCTTCAAGCAAGGCTGTTTCTATAGAACCGGCAATAGCCCGCACCTGTCTTTCATTTGTGGCGCTACAGATAAGAAAATAATCAGCTAAAGCTGATATGCCCCTAAGATCGAATACAATCAAATCCGTCGCTTTTTTTCCAAGTGCTGCCTGACACCCTTTTAAGATTTTTTTTTCTGCTACAGGATCAGTCATCTCATTAAACTCCTTTAGAATAGAGTCCATATTTTTTGATAAATTGCTCAACACCAAGAGGAACTAAATACCGTAATGATTTTGCTTCTAAAGCTCTTCGTTGAATTACAGTGGAGGAGATATTAATATCGGGAACGTAAACAAAGAATAGATTTTCTCCTTTATCCTGAATAACTTGTGGACCTGGATGACCCATTTTATGAATAGAGGAAGTAAGCCCGTGATGATGGTTCAATAAGATAGTGGGAAGATTTTCAATGGTTGATTGAAAGTCAAAACCAGGTCTGGTAGTAATAATTAATTGACAGGAGGCAAGAAGTTGTTGGTAATTTTTCCAGGTGGATATTTCTAAAAAAGTATCTACCCCCATCATAAAATACAATTTTATTTGAGGCCCAAATCGTTCCTGGAAATATTCTATTGTCTCAATGGAGTAAGATGTTCCCCCCCGATCAATTTCAACCGGAGAAACGAAAAAATGGGGATTGGAGAGTGTGGCTATGGTGGCCATGAGAAATCGATCTGAAGGAGAGGTGATTTTAGGGGCCGGTTTATGGGGTGGTTGTGCTGAGGGGATAAAGTAAACCTGATCCAGAGAAAATCGTTGTCTTACCTCTTCAGCTATAATTAGGTGACCAAAATGAATAGGATCAAAGGTCCCGCCAAAAAGAGCAATTTTCACGCTAATACCTCATCATTCACGAATTTGACCATCTCCGTAAATAATATATTTGGTTGTTGTTAAATCCTTAACGCCCATAGGTCCTCTGGCGTGTAATTTCTGTGTGCTAATGCCAATCTCAGCGCCTAGACCAAAAGCCCCACCATCAGTAAATCGGGTGGAAGCATTCACATAGACGGCGGCAGCATCCACTTCATGTAAAAATTTTCGGGCCAGTTGGTAATCGGAAGTTACTATGGCCTCAGAGTGCATGGAGCCATAATGGTGAATATGATCAATGGCCTCATCAATACTATCTACTACTTTAACCGCCAGAATAAGATCAAGATATTCTTTAAACCAATCTTCTTCTGATGCAGGGATTACGTCAGGCACGAAGGCTTGCGTTTTAGAACACCCTCGAATTTCAACACCATGATCGCGCAATTTAGCGATAATGGAGGGAAGAAATTCATCAGAAATATTTTTATGGACTAATAAAGTTTCCATAGCATTACAAACACCAGGACGTTGAACTTTGGCATTAATGACAATTTTTTGCGCCATAAGAAGATCTGCCTTATCATCAATAAAGGTATGGCAAACCCCCTTAAAATGTTTAATAACCGGTATGGTGGAATTTTCCACTACAGCGCGGATTAAGGATTCTCCCCCTCTGGGGATAACTACGTCAATATACTCATCCAATCGTAAAAGTTCCTGCACTGCTTGTCTTTCAGTGAAGGAAATCAACTGAATACTCTCTTTAGGAAGCCCGGTACTTTCTAAGGAATACTCTATAATTTGTATGATTGCTGTATTTGAATGAATTGCTTCAGACCCCCCTCGTAAAATTACCGCGTTGCCTGCCTTTAAACAAAGACCGGCAGCATCAGAGGTCACGTTTGGTCGAGATTCATAGATTATGGCCACCACTCCCAAAGGAACTCGAAGAAGACCTATTTCCAATCCATTAGGCCGTTTCCACATACGATCAACAGAACCAATAGGATCTGGTTGAGCGGCAATTTCTCTCAACCCATCGGCCATACCATTTATTCTTGCTGAAGTGAGGGTAAGCCGATCAATCATGGCTTCACTAAGTTGTTTTCCCCTGGCAGATTCTATATCCTTTTGATTGGCAGTAAGAATTTTATTTTCATTTTCAAGAAGCAATTCCGCTATTTGCCTCAGGGCTTGATCTTTAGAGGATGATGAGAGAGAAGCTAAACTCCTTGAGGCTTTTTTTGCCAACCGGGCTTGGGTCACTATTTTTTCTTTAAAATCCATTGGGTGGTGCTCCCTAATTGCTTTAAAAGGGGTTTTTAAGCAATTATTACTAAATTTATTAAATTTAAAAATGCCTTTTTTGCTTTATATTCTAATTTTTATTTTTTTTCATTTTTCATTTTAAAATGGTTTTTTGAGTAGTTACAGTGCTCCTCCTACGGCGTAAGTATTTATAGAATCACTAAATCATCCCTATGAATTATTTCATCATAGTACTTATAACCCAATAATTTTTTAATTTCAGTAGATTTTTTTCCTTTAATTATTTGTAATTCTTCTCTATTGTAATTTACCAATCCTCGCGCAAATTCTCGTTCATCTTGCCCAATACACCGGACTAAGTCACCAATGCCAAAATCACCTTCGACTTGAACAATCCCGCTTGATAATAGACTTTTTTTCTTTTCAATGAGCATATGGCGTGCCCCTTCATCAACAATTAGTTTTCCTTTTGGGCGCAAAGCATAACCAATCCATGCTTTTCTGCTGCACAATTTATCTTTTTCAGGAAAAAAGAAGGTCCCTCGGTGAGTATCAGATGATGAGAAGAGAGAAGTTAAGATATTGGGGAATTTTCCATTTACAAGCCAACTGGCTATACCGGCTTTGGCTGCTTCCCGGGCGGCTAATATCTTTGTTTGCATGCCTCCTGTCCCCATAAATGAGGTGCTTTTATCAGCTAAGTTTAAAATATCATGAGTAATATCATCCACAAAGGGAATAAGCTGTGCATGAGCATTTTTAGTAGGATTTTCTGAATACAGCCCGTCAACATGGGAGAGAATAATCAATAGGTCGGCATTGATAAGGCTGGCTACAAGTCCTGATAGTCGATCATTATCACCAAATTTTATCTCTTTAGTCACTACGGTGTCATTTTCATTTACAATGGGGATGACTTTATATCGCAATAAGGTTGTCAGAGTATTGCGAGCATTAATATATCGTCGACGATTGCATATATCATCATTAGTCAATAATATTTGACCTACAGTGCAATCATATTGAGCAAAGCATTTTTCATAAGCTTTCATCAGAGCGCATTGTCCAATGGCGGCAATAGCTTGTTGCTGAGGAATTGTTTGGGGGCGAGAGGTAAGGTGTAATTTTTCCATCCCCGCCAGTATTGCTCCTGAAGAAATTAAAACAATTTCAAGCCCTTTTTCTCGAAGAGTAGAAATTTGTTGGGCTAAGGCTAACATAGCATCAAGATTGAGGGCCAAACTGTTTTGAGCTAAACAAGCACTGCCGATTTTGATGACAATTCTTTTTATATTTTGTAATAGCTTTTGTTTTTTTTTTAGATGACTCTTGAATGTATCCACACCAATTTCTTTATTAATATGGTTTGTTATAAGCTAATCATTTCTATTTTGGGAGAAACTCTCCTCATGATCAAGGTTATCGAGCATACTCTTCAATCGATTAATAAAAGGTTTAATGTTTTCTCCGGTAACAGCTGAAATTTTGATAAGAGGTTGGTCCATTTCTTGACACAACGCCTCTAAATTATTTATTTTATCTTTATCAAGTGTATCTATTTTATTAGCAACAATCAATTGTGCTTTTTTTAATAAATTGGGGTTATATAGCTTCATTTCATTTAGGACAGTATGATACGCATTTACAGGATCAGTCAGTGTTTGGAGGGATACATCAATTAAATGAACTATTATTTTACTTCGTTCAATATGCCGCAGGAAGCGATCTCCAAGGCCGGTCCCTTGATGTGCACCTTGGATTAAACCAGGGATATCTGCAACACAGAAGCTTTCAAAATTTGTTGTAACCATTCCCAAATTGGGCTGGAGTGTGGTAAAGGGGTAATCAGCAATTCGAGGTTTAGCAGAAGAAATATGCGAAATCAAAGTTGATTTTCCCGCATTTGGTAACCCAATAATCCCAACATCCGCTAAAAGTTTTAGTTCTAAAGCAAGGTATTTCTCCTCTCCGGGAGATCCTTTTTGTGCAAAACGAGGGGCTCGATTAGTAGAAGTAGCAAATCTGGCATTGCCACGGCCGCCTCTTCCACCTTTGGCAACAAGAAAGGTTTGGCCTTTTTGGGTTAAATCGTCTATTATTCCTCCTGTTTGAGTTTTTACTATTGTTCCAACAGGTACTGGAATAATAAGATCTTCACCACTTTTCCCTGTTTTATTACTCCCTTGCCCGGCAAGACCCTTTTCTGCTTTATAGAAGGATTGGTATCTTAAATTAGTTAGTGTTCTAATCCTTGGGGAGGCAACAAAGAGTACGCTACCGCCTCTTCCTCCATCGCCACCGTTAGGGCCTCCTTTGGGAACGTATTTTTCTCTCCGAAAACTACTACAACCATTCCCACCATCTCCCGCTTTTACATGGATGGTTATCTCATCAATGAACATTAGGCATAGACACTAACTTGCTTTTTTGTTTTTCCTTTTTTTTCAAATTTTACCAAACCATCGATTTTAGCAAATAAGGTATCATCTCCTCCTCGACCAACATTATTCCCTGGATAAACTCGAGTGCCACGCTGTCGCACAAGGATACTTCCCGCAGTAACCTTTTGGCCTTCAAATCGTTTGATACCAAGCCGCCTGCCTATGCTGTCTCGCCCGTTAACAGTACTTCCACCTGATTTTTTATGTGCCATTATTTCACCTCCTCCTAGCTATTTATCTCAATTAGAAATGATCTCATCTACGCGCACACTTGTGTAGTATTGTCGGTGGCCCAGCTTTTTTCTATAATTTTTTCTTTTTTTAAATTTGAAGACAATTACTTTTTTCCCTTTCCCCTCGGATAAGATAGTGCCCTTAACCTTTGTATTGATGACTTTTTCTCCACAGGTCACTTTGCCTTCATCTACGAATAAATGTACTTTATCGAATTCTATGCTCGATCCACATTCACCCTTTATTTTCTCAATTTTGATCACTTCACCAGGGGAAACTTTATATTGCTTTCCCCCTGTCTCAATGACAGCGTACATTCTTTATTCCTCCTCACGCAACTATAAAACAACAATATCATATTGTTCATAATGAAGTTCAGGATCACTTCTGATGGTTATCCTTTTGTTATAATTTCCTTCTAAGTATTCTAATAATGTGTCTTCTTGTTTATAAAAAAAGGCCGCAATACTGGGATGGGCCTTGATAATTATTTCGTCTACTTTACATGTAGGGGCCAGACGATCAATTTCACGTTGTATGGAACGACATAGGGTAAGTACGGATTTTACCCGCCCTGTTCCTTTGCAATATGGGCAAGCAGTGGTAAGTAAATTATTTAAACTCTGTTTGATTCTTTTCCGGGTCATCTCTACTAAGCCGAGTTCAGTGAGTTGAAGTACTTTGGTCCTCATTCTGTCTCGCTTTAATTCGTCCTCTAATACTTCCAGCAATTTTTCCCGATTCTCCTCAATTTCCATATCAATAAAATCAATAATAATAATTCCCCCTAGGTCCCTTAGCCTTACTTGACGGACAATCTCTTTTATGGCTTCCATATTGATTTTGAATATGGTTTCCTCAAGACTTGTTTCCCCAACAAATTTACCGGTGTTTACATCAATGGCAATGAGAGCTTCTGTTTCGTCAATAACAATATATCCCCCGGATTTGAGCCAAACCTTCGGAGAAAGGGCTTGTTCAATTTGCCGATCAATATCGTATTCATCAAATATAGGACGATTTTTTGAATAGAGTTTCACTCGATCAGTCAAATTTGGCAAAAAATTATCCACAAATTCCATACATCTACTATACTCTTCATTAGAATCAATCACTAGTTGATCTACATCAACAGTAAAGATATCTCGAAGGCTTTTAAGCAAAATGTCCAACTCTCGGTGAACAAGATAAGGGGCGGAACAATTACTGCTTTTGATTAATATATTTTCCCACAATTTGGAGAGGTACTCGATATCAGACTGAAAATGTTTTTCATCTTTTGCCTCTCCGACCGTGCGGACGATATAGCCTACATTTGGTTTTTTCAAGCGAGCAATTAAATCTCTTAATTTGTTCCTCTCTGTCTTATCTTCTATCTTTCTGGAGATGCCGATGTGATCAACTGTCGGCATAAAAACAAGATATCTGCCTGGAAGAGTTATGTGGGTGGTTACTCTGGCACCCTTATGGCCAAGAGGTTCTTTACAAACCTGTACTAATAATTCCTGTCCTTCCTTGAGTAAGTCCTCGATGGCTACATTACTATGAGTGTGGGAAAATGTTTTTTCTTCTTCAGGTAATTCATTCAGCCCTTCGATAGTATTATCAGAAGAATTAGCCAGTTCCTCCTCTTCGGAAATATTAATTTTTTCATAATCAATAGAAGGATGGATTACATCTACCACATATAAAAAAGCATCTCGATCTATGCCAATATCAACAAAAGCCGCCTGCATCCCAGGGAGCACACGGGTAACTTTTCCCTGGTATATATTTCCGTTTATCCGCTTACTTCTTCGTCTTTCAATATAGATTTCAGTAAGTAAGCGGTCCTCAAGTAAAGCTACTCTTTTTTCATAAGGGTTGGCATTAATAATAATTTCTTTCAAATTATCTACCTAAAGATTATATAATGATATATTTATAAACTCAATATTAAGAAAAATGAACTATACTTCTTCAACCCCTTTAATTTGGGGTACTTTTTCTTTTAATTTTTTTTCTATGCCCATTTTTAAAGTCATCTTAGCCATGGCACATCCAGAGCAGGCGCCGATTAATTTTAATCTGGCAATACCATCTTTTACTTCCACTAATTCTACATCGCCACCATCAGCCTGAAGCATGGGGCGTATCTCTTCAAGGGCTTTTTTTACTTCATCAAACATGTTCTTTCCTCGTTTTCTTTTTCAAAAATAGCGAATTTTAATTATGTATCTTACAAGTATATCAGTAAAAAGAATCTCACAAATTCAGCCAATTGTCAATATGATTTTAATTTCATTCACTCTGATGAATTTTTTTATATATTCTTAAGGAGAGAAGTACTTATATCCTTTTTTTTAGGTGAGGTTACCTGATACCTGATGGTAAACTTAGACAAAATTTACTCATAAAGGGACAAAATTCCTCTGTCTCATTAATTAATTCCTTTACCAATTAAATCAAGTGACTCAATTCTTTGGATCAAGGGTTTTGGCACTCCAATCTGATGGCCTGATATAATTTCCCCGAGATCCTGAAGAGTGAGATCGGGAAAATTAAGCTGAGTCTCTAATTGTTGACAAATCGTCGGTATTACCGGTTTTAATAAAATGCAAAGGTCCCTTATCCAATGAATACAAGTTGAGACAATTTTCCCTGCCTCTTCTTTATTTTCTTTTATTACCCTCCACGGCTCGCGTTGCTGAAAATATTTGTTGGCATAATCCCCAAATTCTAAAATACCTCGAATGGCACTTCGAAATTCGCAATTTTCAAAATCACTCATAATTTTTGGGTTTTTTTGATCAAGAAGTTGTTGATATTCTGTTTTATCCGGATTTGTTACCGTCCCCTCTAATTTGTTTTTTGAAAAATTTAGGGTGCGGTTAACAAGATTGGCTATATTACCAAGCAGTTCACTATTAATCCGATCTTTAAAATCAGTAAGATCAAAATCAATGTCAGTGATACTTCTAGAAAGGTTAGAGGCAAAATAAAAACGCAAGTAACTTGGATTAGCTTTTTGCCAAAATTCCCTGGCAGTAATAAAAGTGCCTCTTGATTTGCTCATTTTCTCCTTATTTACCGTGAGAAAACCATGAACAAAAATATTACTGGGTAAATTAAATCCACTGCCCATCAGCATTGCCGGCCAAAAGAGAAAATGAAAATAGATAATATCTTTGCCAATGAAATGGATAATTTTACCTGTGCCGTCTTCCCAATAACTTTCAAATCGTCCCCCGTGTTTTTGGCAATAATGTTTGGTGCTGGCCATATAGCCAATAGGCGCATCCAACCAGACATAGTAAAATTTAGTGGGATCATCTAGGATGGGGAAGCCGAAATAGGGAGCATCTCTGGTGATGTCCCAATCCTTTAAGCCTGAATCAACCCAGTGAAGGATGTAATTTTTGATTTCTTCTTGCAGTAGAGAATTTTCAGTCAGCCAGGTACGGAGCCTGTCGGTATAATGACTTAATCGAAAAAAGTAGTGCTCTGATTCTTTTCGAGTCGGCAGAGCGTGGCAAATAACACAATAGCCGTTTATAAGGTCGGTAGTAGCATAAGCAGCGTTACATACCTCACAGTTATCTCCATATTGATCAGTAGCCCCACAACGAGGGCAAGTCCCTTTAACGTATCTATCCGGTAGAAAGCGATTGCATTGGGGGCAGTAAGTTAATTCAATAGTTTTTTTGTAAATATCACCCTTATCCCGGAGCCGAGAGAAGATCAGGTCACTAAAATCCTTATTTTCAGGAGAATTTGTTGAGTAATAGGAATCAAAGCTAATAAAGAATTTTGCAAAATCTTCACAATGCTCCCGGTAATAGTGGGCAATGAGTTCTTCCGGAGAAATCCCCTGTTTGGAAGCATTAATTTCAATAGGGGCGCCATGGGTATCATCAGCACAACAGTAAATTACATCTTTTCCGCAAAGCCGTAAAAATCTTACATAGATATCAGTTTGGATGTATTCCACCAGGTGCCCAATATGAATTGGACCATTAGCATAGGGAAGGGCGCTGGTAACCACAATTTTTTCTTTTATATCAGCCATAGTGCCAAATTTATACCATATTTTGCTGCGTAAGTCAAAAAGATAACAACTATATAAGCATTCAGTCCTCATAAATACTTTTAAGAAAGCCAAGTATCAGCAAATAAATTTCAAAATAGTCGAAAAAGAAAAAATAATTGACGAAAAGTATCATATATGATACATGTTTGAAATGGGACGGAAA
>JAUWIR010000065.1 GCA_030605265.1 Pseudomonadota bacterium
GAACAATTGTTTCAGATCGAGGAAGGGCTTACACAAAAACAAATTTACGATCGCTTACGGCTCGCCGGGATACTGCGCGACTGGATGGTTGGGCACCTTTTCATGGGTGAAAGTATCTGCCCGGTTCGACTAAAATTTATAGCCAATCTTAAGGCCATGCCTTTATTATATGACCATACGCCTATGCGTCCTCATCCTCTCATACGCCGATATCCGTTATTGAAAAATTTCAACAGCATGCCGCTTGAAGCTCTGTTTTATGTTGCAGCATTTCGCAAGATTGAAGATTTGAAAACCTCCGACGATTCGCCCTTTGCTCATGCCTTCTATCTCTACCTGCTCATACTCGGTTTTTTCAACAAACTGGTGGTTCAGCAGACCGAGCAGAATGGTTTTGACCAATTTCAAAAAATTACAGTTAACGGGGTTCGTTCAGCCTCCGAGCGCACTTATTTACGGCGTTTTGATCAAATAAACGGCAATCAGTGCGATTATCTCGGTTTCATAGAGGGGCGATTCTCACCCCAAAAATCCGCGAGCAAAAACCGCCGGTTGATAAAAAACATTCTGCAAGGGTTTGCCAAACATCTTCAAGACAAGGATTTTGATTTCGATCAGTCCAGGGATATTTCAAAAAAGAGCGAGGAACGTCTCCAATTGCGCTTGACTGCCCACTTTATTAAAAAAGCGGACAAGGTGGAAGAACAAGGCATAAAGGTCCGGCATCATCATCTGCGTCTTGAATTGGAACAAAAAGGGCAGGCCTTACTGGCCGCCCGCTTAAACTCCGGGATAATCAAAAAATATGTGACCGGCATTGACGCGGCAGCCAATGAAATGCACGCCCCACCGGAAGTTTTCGCCCCCATATTTCGCCTGTTTCGCAGGCGCGGATTTGTGCACTTTACCTATCATGTCGGCGAGGACTTTGTGCATCTTATTTCCGGCATTAGGGCCATTCACGAGGCGATTCATTTTCTCGACCTGCGCGCCGGCAACCGAAGCGGCCACGCCACCGCCATCGGAATCGATCCGAAACTCTGGCTGTCTGTTACCGGCGGCCGGGTGGTATTAACAAAACAGGAATGGCTTGACGATCTATTATTTGCATACGACAGGCTTAAGGAGGCCAAGGAAAGGCCGCCTCACATCAGCCTTCATAAAATTCATGACCGCATCGAGGAATTGGGTCACCAGATTTATAAGCGTCACCTGCCCATAACCATCCTAAAAAAAGCATGGGCATTTCGAAAGATAGACCCTCTTGTGGCCTGTTACACTGAAAGGAACCGGACTGAAAAACTGATTTTTGAGGATCAGGACGAATGGGGCACGGTAATAAAGGCTCGCAAGAGTCATGCGGAAGCTCTGAGACTGTTTAGCGAATATCACCAGGCTGCCTTTTCAAAACGAGGCGCTGAACTGATTGAAGCCGACCATAAACTTTTTAACATGGAATCTTTGCTCGAGCTGCAAAGGTCGGTGCTTCAGGATTTGCATGATCGGCAAATCGTCATCGAATCAATGCCATCCAGCAACGTACGAATTAGTTTTTACAACGACTACAGCCAGCATCATATATGGCGTTGGTTGGAAAGAAAAGGCGAACCAAGCCCGGCTGTTTGCTTAGCAACAGATGATCCGGGTATTTTTGCGACTTCTATTTTCAATGAATACGCGCATATTTTTGAAGGTCTAACCATGAAAGAAGGAAAAAGCTCCGACGAGGCGATGACAATCCTGAAACGACTGGTAATAAACGCCAAAACCTTTAGATTTAAGTAAAGGGAATTCCCTATCAGAGGCTGATTATGAGGAAGGGGGTTTTGCTATTCCTTCTCGCCGAGAATAATTCAAGCGTAATACAGGTTTATCCAATTAAGTCAGCAGATGAGTTATATAAAATGTTTGCCAAGATTAAGGATGTAAACAGTCTTAGAAACTATTTAAATTTGTGAATTGTTTCCTCGCTATAGGAAGAGAATTGGTTTTTTTTGTCCCAATGCTTCCACATAAATGAAATGAAGCTTTTTTTTGCTATCAAATTTGGGCCTTAATAGGAATATGATTGTTTCTGGTGAATCTCATGGGGGGGATACTTTTCCTTCATGAAATTTGATCTTTCCAATATCTTGGTAATATTTTTTTCTCGCACATTCCCTATAGCTCTTTCAGGGTAATTTTCAAAAAACATATCGTAACAATTGCTCACATATCCATCATGGCTGATCCTGATTGCCTGCAGATAAGACGTATCCCACGGCAAGTAATTAAAATATATTCTGTTGCTATTAAAAGAATATTTGTTAAAAATAACACCATAATCGTCGATAAAGAGCTCATTCTTATTAATAATATTCCGGTTTGCCATTTTTTCCATTAAATCTTTTGTGGTGGTAAAGTCGTTCTTAATATAAATATTTAATCTCTCATAGTTTTTAAAATCCAGAAGCTTTCCATCTAATAGTTTTTGAATTTCATCAATTATCCTTTCATCAGGTATCCATAAAATATCGTGTGAATTCAAAGTAACGTAAGGTGAAATGAGGATATTATTTATCCCTAGAGTATAAACACTTTTGATTACTTCCCCAATATATGAAGCATTAATTCTATTCATAGTAAAGCTAATAAACACTTTATTGGCTAATACCTCGTGCTTCGATAAGGAGGCTAAGTTATTGACTAGTTTATCATAGTTACCAGTGCCCCTGATAAAATCATTAGCCTCTCTGTTTCCATCAAGACTGATGTCTATGTAATCCGGCATAATATCTTCAATCTCGATAAATATGGGTTCATTCAACAAAAGGCCATTAGTCACAAGGCCAAACCGCAAGGTAGGAATTTTATCTCTTTTTGTTTTAAAATATTGAAGCAGTTTTCGTGTCTTACTCCAATTTAATAAGGGCTCTTTCCCGACATTGCCAAAGGTTCTGGCACCTGAGGCAATGAGCGCTTTGAAGACATTTTGCCAGTTTTGAAGTGATAATGGGTTATGGGCTTCGCTATACCCAACATAACAATGCCTGCATTTTAAGTTGCAGGTATTGTTAATGAAATAAGATACTTCCATGGGGATGGAGTTGCTTTGATAAAAAGAACTATCACTCTCTAATTTTGCGGTGGGAAGTTGTTTGTAATTTGCAGTTATTCCACCATTACTGCCTGAAAGCCCTATAGCCATTTTTCAACTCCTTTATCAACTTGCCAATGTTATATTTGACCTCCATGTGGTGTGTGTCACACTAAATAAAGCAAATGATCTTTACCCTTGTAAAGGGCGCTTATTTATTACGTACACAATGCCTAGAGTGGACAATTAAACCTTGACGAGTTAAAATTGATCAATTAAATTTTTTATTCCTTGTTTAATATATTCTTCCCTTTTTTTATTCAGTTTATCTTGACAGTCTATCATATTGGCACATGTTTTTTTGCAATAGTCCTTTACTGAAATGTCCATTGTAATATCACAAATTTTACATTTTAAACAGTAAGTTTTTATTTGATCTTCTAAAATACGCAGGTCTTTACATTGCCGCTCTGTCAGAAGATATATCGGCTCAATTCCCGTATGCTTTTGTAAACAAAAAATTCTAGGGTCATTCCGGTAGTCTATTACTGCCCATAAGATTTTATTTTGCGGGCCCATGGGTTTAAGTATTTTCATCCATTCATAAATCATTAACGATATATTAGGATCTCTGAAGCTATAGCCGATAAAAATAAAATTATATTGTATTAAGTCATTTTTAAATAATATATCAAATGGATTTTCCTCAGTTATTCTTTTCCAATAATCGGTTTTACTTACAATTAACCCATCGTCCCAATGTCTTGCATACCCATCTCCATCTGGCTTGCCATGAAACTTTATGACAATTCCATCTCTTTCTCTAGTCTTTTTATGCTGCAATTGAGTTCTTATGTTAACATCGTCAAAACCACCCACTTTTTCAATTAAGTTATCCCAATTAGTTGTATATATCACACGTTTAAATTTATCACATAAGGCCTGATGGGTATCTAATACAATATCTTTGCCGTCCTTTTCAACAATTTTCTGTTTATCTTTGTTCTCTTTCACATTAAATATAAGCTGTGATTTAATAAATTTTAACAATATATCTTTTCCCGCTTCATAGTGAATTATATTGTTGGGATCTTGTAAGGGTATCTTTCCTTTTTCAATAAGCTCATCAACTTTTTGCCAAATAAAAAATTCAGCTGCCTCAAGGGGATCTTGAAATAATGTTTTTTTTTGTTCTTCTGAAAGAGTACATTCAGAGATTCCTGCGAATAAATCTTTTATAAATTGGTTCCAAGTTGGAGCAACATGTGCAGAGAACCCGGAACCAATAAAGGGTATTATACTATGTTCTTTAATTTCCTTTTTAAGCTTAATCTTTATATCATCAATTTCCAAAGTTTTCCCCTCCCAACAATAGACAGCCGGAGATAAAATTTATACTAATAAAAATAGTAGTTAATATTATCACCACGAACACCCACATCCACCAGGCAGAAAACATAAAAGACAACCCATCAAAAAGCATACGTCCAAAGCTTGAATGAGGTGGCTGCACCCCGAGTCCTAGAAAGTTTAAAGCCAGATTCATCATAATAATTTCAGGCATCCGGGCCAGGGTATAATTGGTGTATCCTTTCTTGATATTTGGAAAAAGATGATGAATATAAATATAGGGCTTTGAAAGACCATAACTCATTTTTGCAATAACAAAATCATTTTTCTTAACTGTTTCTAATTGATTGTAAACGTAAAGTGCTTGGGTTGGAATTAATACAAATATCATGATTGCAATCACATTCAGTTGTCCTGCGCCAATAAGAATCAGAAGAAATAAAGCTATAAGCAGAACAGGTAAAGTCACCCAATAATGGATAAGGCTCAGCAAGAATTCACGAATTTTTTCACTGCTGAAGTAAGAGAGCACCATGCCAATAATAAAACCTAAAAAATAGATAACGGGTAAAACAATTACCAGGGTTATAATTTCTATGCCCAGTGCATTTATTGATTTTAGAAAAATATCACCCCCTGCCGTATCAGTGCCAAACCAATGGCGGAAGGAAGGTGCAGATAGATATGTTGTTACCTCTCCTGTAATTAGCCAGGATTTACAGGCATAACTCAGAAGGAGAATGATTATCAATACAACTATTGTTTTTATTTTAGATATTTTGAACATTCTTAGACTACTTATTGAAGCAATATCAATTCCCTCAATTTTTCAACTGCTCATAACCCTTGGATCAAGACCAAGCTTAATTGTTTCAACCAAAACACCGATAACACTGAGCAAGATAATGCTAAAAATACAAAATCCAATGATAACCGGATAGTCAAAGCGCTGGATGGCGAATACAAATTTATAGCCTATTCCATGTATACCAAAAGGTGTTTCAACAAAAAAAATAAATCCAAACATAAAAACAACCAGGTTTTCAAAAAATGAGAAATAGTCTATAACAACAAATTTTTGACAAAACTTTTTCCATGTCTGCTTGCTACTGAATCCACACACTTGATGAAAAGAAAAGAAATCGCTGTTCGATATTTCACCCATGGTCTTTTTGAAAGATTTGGCGACAATATACATAGGGTAAACGGATAGGATGAGGCTGGTAAAAATATATTTGACATTTGACAAAAAGTTTATGCCGGTAAAATCCAGCAGATATAAGCATACATAGGAAAAAACAATCATTGGTACATAAAAGATAAATTCAGATTTTAGCCATACTTTTTCGATGGCAGGTGACTTAGAAATCAATATACCGATAAGTGTCCCTATTCCATAGCTAATGAGCAGGGCAGGGAGTATCGATTTTGCTGATGCTCCTAAAGCACTGATTACTTCCTTGATTACCAATTGTCCTGAGGCGGTTGAAGTCCCAAAATCAAACATAATAATATGCTTCAAAAAAGTGGTATATATATCCCAGGCTGAAACGGCCTGGGATACCTTCATATTCAATGTCCCATAAATGACATATTCAGGGGAGCTAACGCCCAAAAAGATAATGGCTATCGGCATAAGGGGAATTATTAGAATAGTAAATCCCAAAAAAAGGAGCCGATAGGCTATTCTTTTTATAGTCATTTCTTGTTCTTCTTTCTCAGTAATGCCTAGTTGGCCTTGGCATATTTATAAAATCTATATCCTAAGGGATGAAGGGGCATCTCAAATTTGTTATTTGAGACTCGAACTATATTTTTATAATAACCAAGGAGAAAAGGCATATCATCGAGTATAATTTCCTGGGCCTTTAAGTATTGTTCATTCTGTTTTTCTTCAGTCATTTGGGGTGCTTCACCAACCAGCCTGTCGAAAGCAGGATTTGAGTATTTATTGAAATTATTGCCGGCCGGAGGAAAAGAAGAAGTTTTAAAAGGAGTTAAAAAATGATTTACATCAGCAAAAGACGGCCCCCAATATAATTGGATCAAGTCATAGTCACCTTTGGTTAGCCTTTCAACAAGGACGGGAAAGGTCACTGACTCAATGGTAACCTCAATAGAGTAATGGAGCAATTCCTTGGCTATGTGGTCAGCCAGGGCTCGTGAAAGGATATCTTCAAAACAAACGAGCTTAAGGACCATTTTAATATTAAGCAAGTTTTTGGCTTTCTCAGGCGAACAGGTTAAGACAGGATTAGGCTTGACTAGATCACCAAAGAGAGAAGGAAATAAAGATCGTGTGACCTCTCCCTGCCCATTTATAATGCCTTGTAACCCTTTCCGATTAATCGCATAGTTAATTCCTTGGCGAATTTTTTTATCTTTAATTTTTTCAAGGTTAAACAGATAAAAATTTAATTGAGTCCACTCAATGATTTCCTCCTGATACTTAAAGGGCATCTTGATGGTTTCAAGCTGGCGCTTGGTGGGTAAACTGAGCTCCAGGAAATCCGATTGTTGATTTTTGAACATCAGCAAGGAAAGATTATCATCAGTGGTTAAATGGATGGTGACCCCGCCAACGCCTGGTAATGGTTGGCCGTTCTGTTTTTCCCAATATGATTCATTCCTTATTAAAACTATTTTTTTATTTGATTCAAACAGCGAAAGTTGAAAAGGCCCTGTGCCGACAGGATGCAGTTTAGACTCTTTGCCATAAAATTCTATAACCTTTTTCTTGATTATACTGGTATAAGGTAAGGACATAAGGTTCGGAAAATTATAGTCCTTTTCTTTTAGTTTAAAAATGATCTCCTGAGCACCTTTAACAACTACACCTTCTATTGTTTGTGATTCCCCTTTTCTAAATTCATCAATTCCCAGAAGATTAGTAAAATAGGCCACACCGAGAGATTTTGATTCTTTATTGAGTAGGCGCTCAAATGTGTATTTCACATCTTTTGCCGTAAACACTCGCTCGGATTTATCCTTAAAACAACTATTATTAGAGAATAATACATCCTTTCTTAGATGAAAAATCCATTCAGTCCCATCAGCAGTATCCCAGGATTCTGCTAAGGAAGGGATAATTTTCCCTTTTAAATCCACGTCTGCCAAGGTATTAAAAATTTGCTTGACCATCTGAATATGGCCTGCATGGTATGCATCAACAGGATCAAAAGAGTTAATCTGGGCCTGTTGTAGTTGAAGAATATCGTGTAAGATAATTAATTCTGAATTTTTCTGTTTCTTTGTACATCCATTCGTTGCCATAAATATCAAAATGATTATTAAAATCCAAAACCATCGCTTCATTTTATTCCCCCTCCTTGGTTACTTGCTGTATAGATGACATCTTACATCATTTGTTTTGTTGAAAATGTTAGGTTTTTCATTAAAACAGACCTTCCCGATTACTACAGGACATCTGGGAGCAAAAGGGCAACCATCAGGTTCAACAAAAGAAGATGGCGGTTCACCCTTTAAGATTATTTTTTCCTTATTCAATAAAGGAACTGAGGCCATTAAGGCTTTGGTGTAAGGATGTAAAGGATCCTGATAAATGCTGTCAACCTTTCCCTGTTCCATCAGCATCCCCCGGTACATTATCAATACTTTGTCGGCAGTTTCCTTTATTATGCCAAGGTCATGGGTGACAAAAATCATACTTACCTTCCGCTTTAGATCTTTAAAGATTTCAAGTATCTGATTTTGTATAGTTACATCAAGTGAAGCAGTCGGCTCATCAGCAATTAAAAGCTCAGGACTACATGACAAGGCTATAGCGATCATTATTCTCTGATTAATTCCTCCACTTTGCTGATGAGGATATTCAGACATCTTGGAATCAGAATTAGAGATTCCTAAATCTCGCAGCAATGAGATCCCTTTTTTTTGAGCTTCTTCATTCGATACTTTCTGGTGTAGTTTAATAACTTCGGTAAGCTGTTTTCCTATTGTTACTAAAGGATTTAAAGCCGATGAAGGATTTTGGAATATCATGGTGATTTTTGTTCCCCTAATCTGATTAAGTGCTTTAGGGCCTAATGTCAGGAGTTCCTGTTTTCGAAATTTTATGCTTCCTTTTTCCTCATAAGCTTTATTTAGACGTAAGATAGACCGGCAGGTAACTGTTTTGCCGCATCCGGATTCTCCAATGATTGCAAGGATTTCATTTTTGTGTACCTTGAAAGAAAGGTCATTTACTGCATATACTATATTTCGTTGTGATTTAAATCTAATGATAAGATTCGTAATATCCAAGAGTGTTTCCATTTTATTCCTTTTTTCAGCATTCATAACCCGTTACAAAAATGACACTCAGCACTTTTAGGAGGAAATAAAAAACATCTTTCTTTACTGTCTCTGGATAGATGAGAGATGAAGAATTCTTAACAAACTCGATTCAGTGAATTTTCATTTTTTTTTATGTGGTTTTTGGTCAACTGATTACTGTAGAGAGTTAAATTTATTTTTTTATTTTGGCGAAAATCATTTCTTCAATCGTATTGTTAAGTTTATTTTAACATAATCATGGATATTTTTCATAATTTTTTTTCTTCTTCTGTTAAACTAAATTCTTTTAATAAAAATTTTGTATGGTACGCTAAAAAAGAAACAGTTACTCTGGTGTCATCAAAATTGGTTGGATTCTGCCGAGAATCTTTTCATATAGATACCCCAAAAGGAGCCGAAAGAAAGATTTATAAGGATAAAGGAATTAAGGGAAAAGGTGAAAAGTAGAAGGCAAAAGAAAAAAGCACCGCCGCCCTGTTACGCTTTTATTATTTTTATCGATCTTTATTAGCCAATAGCCAATATCATAATCATACAAAAAAATTCATAATGTATGGTTCCTCCTTTTGCTCGAGTGTAAAGGTAGATGACGATATCATGACATAGGGAAAAGGGGATGGGATAATATCCTTTGAGCTGATCTTAAATGACATAGGGTAATTAATAGAAGAAGTATTGCTCAAATTATTAATAATGCCAATTTTGGCAAAATTTATAATTTATTAAGCAGTGCTTATTAGCAAGCCATGAAACAGTATAATTTTTTGATAAATCAGCATTTACCGAAAAAGGCAGCGTTGTCATTTTCGGTAAATAGATTTTTAAAGTAGGCATTTCTATATTTGCTCACGCGGCAATTTTTTCCTCCACTGCATTGCAAGTTGAAGCATCGGTACGCTGGTACGCTTAACCTTGACTATAGGATTTTATCAGAAAAACCATAGTTTCGAGTAGTTGACTTTTAAAGTCATATCGCCAGTGATCTCATCATTCAGGCACAAACCACCCATATCCATCGTCACTTCAGTAAACTTACAGAGTGAAGTCATATACATAGTGCGGCATAGCCGCAACCAAAAGCTTTTAAAAACGAATATCGAATAACGATTACATGAATTGATAAGGAATTAATTTTTTACCCATGCAATAGAATAGCACAAAATTTAGTGAAATTGGGGCCTTTAATTATCAGTTTTATAGTGAACCCTGTTTAACAATTTTGCTTATGGTAGTGTAGTGAAGGCCAAAAAAATTACCTATCTCTGATAGGGTGTAGCCATGGTGGGGATGAGCGCTCAGGATTTCCTTGTTCCTTTTACCCTTATCCTTGTGCTTTTCTTTGCTCAGGAGTTGCTCCAGGGGTGGTCTGAAAGCAACACGCTCCTGTTTGGGGGCCTCCTCCAAGGTAGACTTATCCCTGAGCACCGGCTTGAGTGTCTCGGCAAAGCTTTGATTTCTGAGAACAGAGCGGTCTTTTATGCCTTCATAGGGGGGAGATGCGCCAATGCCCTCATGGACAAACTGCCTGTAGAGCGCCTGGGCCTCCTGATGAACTGGTTGCTTGACAGTGGAGTTTTGGTGACGAATGAGGAAGTATCTGATAGTGTCACTAAGACCTATGACCAACCAGGCATCTATGAAGTCACTCTCTCTATTGAAGATGATGACCAAGGACAGTCCTTGGATTCAGTTTTGGTTATTGTGTGGAAACCATTCTCCTTGATCCTTCAGCCTCTCGTGAAGCCCTTGAGCAGGCCAAGGATATCTGCGAGAGCATCAATAGTTTAGAAACTTGCGATGAGGGTGTTGAGTCTAATAAGGAAGAGGTACAGAATCAGGAACAGGAGGAAAATCGGCAAGATAAGAATCAGACTAATCAGAATTCACAAGGGAATTCCAAACCTAAGGGCAAAGGAAAATAGTAATATTTTTATAATGGAGAAAGAGAAAATAAAAAATAAATACAAGGAGTTCTAGAGATGTCATTTAACAAATAAAAGATACGCCCTAAAATAAAAACATTAGCGATCCTCGGCACTTACGACGGCACCGAACAGCCGGAGTTTGAGTCACTGAACAAAGTCAAGGATTGGTCTTAAAGACAGGTTCAGCGCCAAATGTAAGATTAATTTTTTACAAGGATCATTGTTTGGTACTTCCTTAATTCTTGAGATCAGAAATAAATATATCTAACTCTTCCTTGAAAAGGCTATATACTTCTGTCAGTTCTAAAACCAGGTCTTTCATCTTTGGCCATTTGAATTGAAAAGAGTAAGAATAGCGAAAAAAATGCCGAAACCCGAGATATAAACACAATTTTTGAAACAAATCGTTTGATATTACTGCTTTTCTCATCTCACTAGAAGTCGTCATTTGTTCTAAAAGCTCTTGATGCCAATATTCAGTGCAGGGTACTTTATTATCAATTCTTCGCGCTATTCTCTTGAAAATATTTTCTATTCCATTATAAAATGAATGAAGCACAGTAGCTATTGCACTTATCTCAATCTGATCTGGTTCTTTTATTTTTATCTTCTTGAATAAAAGTTTATGAGAATGGAAAAGTTCATCAATCAGATTGATTTCATTTCGTATTTCTTCAGTGCATTTTTTACTTTGCATATAACACTATTCCATTTTTTTCAATACTTTTTCTAAAGTCAGGAGGTAAGTCATCAAGGTCAATCAAGTCTACTCGGTGCTTCACAAGAATTGGTAATTTAGCAATCGCATTGAAAAATTTTTTTGTAGTTATACCATTGACTGCTATATCAATATCAGACTTAATATCCGTTTTACCCTCAGCCAAAGAACCGAATAATAATATCTTAGAGCATCCACTGTCTTTCAGATAGGCGACGATGATATCAAGTTTACTTTTTACATCCCTTGAAAATTTCATAAAAATTATCATTAATTTTAAGGAAACAAGTATTTAATAATTAACAATTTAATATTACAATACTAATCTTTCTTTTTCAAATTATTTCAAAACCCACACAAAAAATTTCTTCCAAAGGTAAGATAGCTAAATACTTAATGAACCTGATCCTGAAAAGGATAAAGCTTCCTCAAGCCAGGTATCCATCATGAGTACGCTTTTGCGCTGCTTGAAGGCCAATCGCTGGGCAGCAAGTTGGGCCAGGGCAACTGTTTTACCCGCCACTTGTTTCACACCCGGCCTTTTCTTTTCAATGCCTGCGGCCAGATTTTTGCGGACAAGCTTTGGTATAAATCTTTGAATCAGTTCATCATCAACACTCATAAAGACCTGAGCGCTTCCCTGGTCACCCTGTCTGGCACATCTTCCAAACAACTGTCTGTCAATGCGGCCTGATTCATGCCGCTCAGTGGCGATTA
>JAUWIR010000047.1 GCA_030605265.1 Pseudomonadota bacterium
AGGACGATATAATAACTTGCCTTCTAAAACATTTCTTTTAACAAAAAATTTTTAATTCATTTATATTTCGTTGTTCAAAAACTACCTTAAATAACTAACCGTTCACGTTTATCCGGGCTTTAGTAAGGAGAGTGGCGGCTTTCCAGCATTCTTAAGATTAAATTTTTTAAAAATATCCCCAGTGAAGAAAAAGAAAATTAGATAAAAACCATTCATTACCAGGAGAAAAAAATGGTTGAAGAACAAAAGACAAAAAAAGTTTTAGTTCTTGACGATGAGCAGGTGATACTCGATGCCTGTCAGGATATTTTGGAGGGAACAGACCTGGAGGTGCTTACCACAACGTCGGTAGAAGAATGCTTCGGGATTGCTAATGAAGGTGACCTTGATCTTTTTGTGACCGACATAATGATGCCGGAATTAAACGGTGTGGAAGTAGTGGAACGTCTTAGAAAAACAAACCCTCACCTTACGGTTATTGTAATCACAGGTTACCCGTCTATGGTCACTGCCAGAAAATTTATGCGACTTGGGGCTTATGATTATATTCCCAAGCCTTTCACCCCGGAAGAATTTCGCGAAGTTGTCATACAGGCGCTAAGCAAGCAAGACGCTAAAAAGGCCATAAGGGAGACACTGGTATTAGAAATATTGGATCGTTCAGCTGATGATCCGGAATTTCTTGACCGGCTTTATATGGAGGGCTCTGAAGCTCTCAAGGAGTATGATATCAGTCCCGGGGCAAAAGCTGCCATTGTGAGTGGCGATATGAAATGGATTGAAGAAAATGTAGGGGAACTTACTGAAAAACAAATGGTTTGGCTGGTTCAAAGATTAGAGGGAGAAATCTGGTAAATAGATAATAGTTCACCACTGAGACACAGAGATGATTTTAAAAGAAAAACTTACAGAACAGATAAAAGGCTTGCCTTTTGATTTTTCTCTGTGTCTCTGTGTCTCCGTGGTGAGTTGAACTGGAGACAGATTATGAGAAAGGTAATTCTCGGCACCTGGCAAGATAAAATAATTGACAATCGTCACAAAGAAAAACATTTGATTAACGATGAATTTCCAGAACTAGAGGATTTTGAAGGTGGTAACCGGATCAAGGCTTTTGTCGGATGGGACGGTTTTTTTATTTTCGATCTGGATGTTCCCGTCATTGATATGATGAGGGCCTACGTAGAAAAAGTGCAAGAGGAAAGTTGTGGATACTGCACTCCCTGCAGGGTTGGGACAAAAATAGTTGCTGATAAACTAAGAGATATGACTAACGGTCTTGGTCGAGAAGAGGACTTAAGGACTATTAAACGGTTGGCCAGGGTAATTCGGGACACCTCCATGTGTGAATTAGGGCACACCTCAATGACTGCTCTTTTAAAAATAATGGAATTAATGCCTAAAGAATTTGAAGAAGCCATAAAGAACCGGCGTATGATGCGCAAAGGGGCTTATCGGGCCATAGCTACTGCACCCTGTATTGAAGCCTGCCCTGCTCATCTTGATATCCCCAGTTATATAGATGCCATACGGGGTGGTAATTATTATGAAAGCTTAGCCATTATTGCCCGCAAGAACCCATTAGCGGGTATTTGTGGCCGGGTTTGTGTGCGACCTTGCGAATTTGTTTGCAGACGCGCTGAATTGGATGAACCTATTTCCATCAAGTATCTGAAAAGGTTTGTCAATGATCAGATACTCTCTTATGCTGCCGCCCGATCGAAAAAGGCAGAGACTGTTCCGGTGCGCAGTGATAAACAAGTGGCTGTGATTGGCGCCGGCCCTTGCGGGATGACTGCCGCTTTTTATTTAAAACAAAAGGGATTTTCAGTTGAAGTATTTGAGGAACTAAATGAGCCCGGCGGCATGAGCGCTGTCGGGATACCTGATTACAGGCTGCCTCGTGAGGTGATTCAGGCTGAAGTGCGCCGCATTATGGAAACAGGGGTGAAATTCACCTATGGTATGCGCATAGGCTCTGATAAGACCTTGGAAGATCTAAAGGGTAAGTATGATGCAGTACTGATTGCCATTGGCGCTCATAAAAGCAAGGATGTAGGGATGCAGGGTGAACAAGAAAAACCTGAGGGGTATATATCAGGGGTAAAATTTTTGCGGGACTTAAATACATTGCATCATATCGGGGAATTTGATCCGCCTGGAGGTACCCATCTTGTTGTTGTCGGAGGCGGTAATGTAGCCATGGATTGTGCCCGCAGCGCCAAGCGCCTTGGCTACTCGAAGGTGAGTGTGATTTATCGGCGAACGGAAAAAGAGATGCCTGCAGATGAAGAGGAAATCCGAGAGGCAAAACATGAGGGAGTTGAATTCAATTTTCTGACCAATCCTACAGGAATGAAAATAAAGGATGGGAAAGTTACCGGATTAACTTGTATACAAATGGAGCTTGGCGAACCTGACCAATCAGGTCGTCGCCGGCCTATTGAAATCAAGGGTTCGGATTTTCATCTTGATTGTGATATCCTTATTCCGGCTATTGGTCAGGCTGTTGATTTATCTTTATTTACCCAAAATTTCCCGGTAAAAACAACTAAATGGGGAACAGTTGTGGTTGATGAGGAAACCATGATGACGGATCAGAACGGTGTTTTTGCAGGCGGTGACTGTGTAAGTGGCCCTAAAGCTTTGATTGACGCTATGAGCCAGGGTTTGCATGTTGCTCACTGCATCGATCAATATCTAGGGGGGCAACCTATGAACATGCCGGAAAATGAGCGCATGTTTCGCCTGATAAAAGCCATGAAGCTGCCTCAAGCACCTGTAAACCGTGTTGGCAATAAGCCGAGATGCAACCTGGAATCTCGGCCTATAGAAGAGAGAATTATGGATTTTGATGAAATAGAAGGTGGATATAAACCTAAAGAAGCCATCCGCGAAGCGGAACGCTGCCTGAGGTGTTACCGTATCGCCATGTTCGTAACAGAGGAATAAAATGTCGATTATGGTTAAGACAGAAAAGAAAGTAACCCTGATAATTGACGGGCAAAAAATAACCGTGCCCGATACTATCACTATCCTGGAAGCAGCCCAAAAAGCCGGGATTAGAATCCCTACCCTTTGCTATCATCCGGCTTTGGCTGCTATTGGTTCATGCAGGATTTGTATTGTAGAAATTGAAGGGGTTGATCGTCCGGCCACAGCTTGCAATACTGAGGCGCTGGAAGGTATGAAGGTAACTACCAGATCTGAGCGACTCTTTGATTTAAGACGAGAAGTCATCAAAATGATCCTGGCCCATCATCCCCTCAATTGTTCACCATGCCCTGAGAACGGCGATTGTGAACTTCAGGATTTGGCCTATGAATATGATTTGGCTGCCATGGATTTTAATGATTATCATATTCAAACTGAAGGTTTCCCCTGGAAGCCCTTTTCCACACCTATACTGGATTATCATCCAAGGCGGTGTATTTTATGCGGCCGGTGCGTAAAAGTATGTTCTGAAATTCGTGGATTAGGTGCCATTACCATGAGTGGTTCAGGAGCAAAAGCAGTAATTCAACCGGTAATGGCTGATGAACAAACGCCTTCACTCTGTATTTCCTGTGGTGAGTGCATGCGAGTGTGCCCGGTGAATGCTATTGAGGAAACAATGGGGGGCATAAAGGGAAAACCATGGGAAACCAAGAGAGTGCAGACAACCTGCGGGTATTGCGGTGTGGGATGTCAACTTGACCTGAATGTGGTCAATAACCAGGTTGTCGGAGTGACTACCAGGGATGATGTTGGGGTAAATAAAGGGCGACTTTGCTCAAAAGGGCGTTTTGGCTATACCTTTATTCACAGTGAAGATCGGCTAAGGCGACCTTTAGTGAGAAATGAAGAGGGGAAACTTGAAGAAACCACCTGGACCCGGGCCCTCATGAAAGTGGCCCGGGAATTTAAAAGAATAAAAAAAGAACATGGCCCGGATTCTTTAGGCGGGTTATCCAGTGCACGGTGCACAAATGAAGAAAATTATCTTTTCCAAAGATTAATACGACAGGTATTCGGCACCAACAATGTTGATCATTGTGCCCGGCTCTGACACTCCTCTACGGTGGCCGGTCTGGCCACAGTGTTTGGCAGTGGAGCAATGACCAACTCAATTGATGAGATTGAGCATGCAGATGTTATTTTGATAACCGGGACGAATACTACGGAGAACCACCCGGTAATCGCTCAAAGAATAAAGCGCGCAGTAGAGCGCGGTACGGCACGATTAGTCGTGGCTGATCCACGGCGAATTGATCTGGTGAATCAGGCCAATTACTGGCTTCGACAAAAGCCCGGCACTGATGTTGCCTGGTTGAATAGTCTTATGCATTGGATAATAAAAAAGGACCTTCACGCTCGGGAATATATTGACCGGCGATGCGAAGGTTTTGAGGAATTAGCTGCTGAAGTGGAAAAATATACTCCTGAATATGCTGAAAAGATCACCGGCATACCGGCAGAGGATTTAAAAGCAGTGGCGGAACTTATCGGCAAGGCTGATCGCACTACCTTTCTATACGCCATGGGCATCACCCAACATACAACAGGTACCAATAATGTGAAATCTATGGCCAATTTGGCCATGATCACTGGTAATGTCGGCAGATATGCCACTGGAGTGAATCCTTTACGCGGGCAGAATAATGTGCAGGGGGCCTGCGACATGGGGGCATTACCCAATGTTTTCCCTGGTTATCAGCTGGTGACTGATCCAAAAGTACGCAAAAAATTTTCTGAAGTGTGGGGGGTAGCCTCATTATCTGATAAACCCGGCCTGACCATGACCCAAATGATGCCGGGCATAGGCCAAGGAGAAATAAAGGGCATGTACATTATGGGGGAAAATCCTGTGCTCTCCGACCCCAATGCCGGCCATGTTGAAACAGCCCTTCAAGAGCTTGACTTTCTGGTAGTCCAGGATATTTTTCTCACTGAGACCGCCCGCCTGGCGGATGTAGTCCTGCCTGCAGCTTCCTATGCAGAAAAGGACGGCACCTTTACCAATACGGAGCGGCGTGTGCAAAAGGTGCGGGCCGCCATTGATCCGGTGGGGATCAGTTTCCCTGATTGGAGAATAATTCAGCGGATAGCACGGTTAATGGGGGCACAGATAAATTTTTCAACACCAGAGCAAATATTCAATGAAATCCGTCGGACCACCCCATCATACGCCGGGATCACCTATACAAGAATTGAACGAGAGGGAGGCCTTCAATGGCCCTGCCCTGATATTGACCATCCAGGCACTATGTATTTACATAAAGATGGTTTTAAGAGAGGAAAGGGACTCCTGACAGCCATCTCTTACAAACCCTCTGCTGAATTGCCGGATAAGGACTACCCTCTTCTGCTTACTACCGGACGGATGCAATTCCATTATCATACAGGGACTATGACCAGAAGATGTAAGAGTTTAAGTACTCTGGCCCCTGAGCCGTTATTGGATATTAATCCCCAAAATGCACTGGAGCTTGGTCTTTCAGATGGCGACCTGGTAAAGCTTTTCTCTCGACGCGGCAATATTAAAATAAAGGTCAATATTAACCATAGTGTTGATGAGGGTGTGGTGTTTTCAACGTTCCATTTTCATGAATCCCCAATCAATCGTCTCACCAACGACGTTCTGGATCCGGTGGCCAAAATACCTGAATATAAGGTGTGTGCTGTTCGTGTTGAAAAAGCTTGATTTATATAAGCAGCAATATAAGATACTGTATCCTTTTTTCCGAAGCTTCGGGTTTAAACTTTTTATCTTTATTGCCTCCATGCTGTTTATTTTGGTGGGAGTGAATACCTGGTATAATATCCGTACACAAGAGCGACAATTGGTGGAAGAAGTGCTTATGTGGACGGATAATATTGCCCAAACAGTGAAATACTCCACAAGAATTCATATGCTGGAGAATAATAAGGAGAAGGTCCAGGAAACCATAAATTATATTGCCCAAAACACTGAACAGATTGAACAGATTAGACTGTTTGATAAAGAGGGTAAAATAAGAAAAACCACCATACAAGGTGAGCGAGGGGAAATGGTAGCCAACCAAGCAGATCATTGCTCCTTATGCCATATAGAAGGGAAATTCAGTGACCCAACGGAGCGTAACAGACATACAAGGATTATGCAGTCAAGGAGTGGCGATCATCGTGTCGTCAGCCTTACTTACGCTATTGATAATGAAGAAAGTTGCTCTATTAAGTGTCACCAATACCATCCTGAAACCAAAAAAGTACTCGGCGTATTTGAGGTAACCATGTCTTTGCAGAATGTAGATGAAAAAATTGCCGATTATAGACGCCGGCTCATTTTAATCAGCGTGATATCTTTTATCGTGATCATTATTAATCTGGGATTGATGCTTTTTTATTTCCTTATACGGCCTCTTAATGCCCTTTTAAATGGTATTCACAGTTTATCTGTTGGTGATTTTAAAGCTGAAATTCCTGTTTATAGTAATGATGAATTTGGTCTGATTTCTCAATCCTTCAATAATATGGTAGAAAAACTGAGGAAGGAAGTAGGTTATCGTAAACTGCTTCTCTATGATAGCGCTTTACCTGATCAACAAAAAGGTGAAAAAACGGTTCAAGAAAATGAGGGCATAAAACATAATGGGCAAGGGCATGATAGTTTAGGGACCTCATTTGAGGAAATATATGAGAGAATTCAAGACCAAACACACATGAAACTTGTCCGATCAGTAAAATTGGCTTCTTTGGGGCAGCTTTCTGCAGGTATTGCTCACGAGATTAATAATCCATTGACTGCTGTTTTAAGTTATAGTTCATTATTACTGGAAAAAGCCAAAACCCCTAAAGAAAAAAAATGGCTAACTGTTATTGTTGATGAAACCAAGCGTTGTCGAAACATTGTTGCAGGACTGCTTGAGTTTGCCAGGCAGTCAACCCCTGAAAAGATCATCATGCAAGTGAATAATATAATTAAACGATCGATTTCTTTAGTTGAAAACAAAGAATCTTTTCATAATATTGATATAATTAAAAAATTTGATCCAAATTTACCCAAGGTAAAGGTAGATGGGGGGCAAATTTATCAAGTATTAACAAATCTTTTGATTAATGCGATGGATGCTATGGAGGGTAAAGGGACCCTGACTGTGGAATCGAAGGTTCATACCATTGAATCAAAGGTCGCTGAAGACCGCCATTTCGTTGAAATATCCGTGACAGATACAGGTCCCGGAATTTCTCAGAAGAATATGGAGCGGCTATTTGATCCCTTTTTTACCACCAAAGGCCCTACTGGAGGCACAGGCCTTGGGTTGTCCATCTGTTTTGGTATTATCAAGCGCCATAAAGGAAATATCACTGTTCGAAGTGAGGTCGGGAAGGGTTCTACTTTTATAATTCACCTTCCTGTTGAAAAGGAGAATGAAGATGGCTAAAATCAAATTGCTTATCATTGATGACGAAAAGGTAATTCAACAAAGCTGTTATGATATTTTTACTGAAAAAAGTAATCGTTATGATATTTTTACTGCTTCCTCAGGCGATGCAGCCCTTGACAAACTTGAAAAAAAATCCTTTGATATCATACTCACCGACCTTAAAATGCCGGGCATGTCGGGGCTTAAACTGATTTCAACCATCAGGAGTAAATTTCCCAATATGGCCATTATTGTCATCACAGGATATGCAACTGTGAAAACTGCTGTAGAGGCTATGAAACTGGGGGCAATTGATTTTATTCCCAAACCCTTTACCCCTGATGAGATTTTTTCTGCTGTTGAAAATGTCGTCTCACAGATGAATGATTAGAAAGGAATATCGGTCCTTCTTTTTTAGGGATGTTTTTGGTAGAGTAACATTTTTTCTCCCTAATAATTCTGCTTGGAAAAAATCCTGCCTGCAAGAAATTAAAATTTCTATCGTCTTTTCTCTTCTTTTTAGTCCACTGCTTAAATCACAACTATCAAAAACAACCTTTTCGGGTTAAATACAGCAATTCTCACTTTGACATGATTTGGATCAAGGTAACAATTATATTTTTTTTAAGACATAGGTTTCATAATTAGAATTGTTGGGTTAAATATATTTAAAGCATATCGAAAAAGAGTTTTTTCTGATAGCTTATGAAATCCAAAAACTGATATTGCTGATGAGACCAGGGTTGTGTTCCCATGGAATAGGGAATATAAAACTGTGGATACAAGGATTGATACCAAGATTGCTGAAGCTGTTGATATGAGCTCAGGAATATGGGTGTCCCAAATTGATCTAATGGTAGCAGGGGCTGATCCAATAAACCCCATGGTTGCTGTTGTTGATAGCCCATGTAATTCCAATAATTATCCGGTAAAAACCAGGATTGAAACAATGGCGCTGGTTGCCATACATTTGATGTGCCTCCACTTTTTTTCGTTGTCTTTTGAACTGTGATAGTGATGGTCTCTGCGTCACTTGCAGGAGGAAGGCCACTATCTGTCACAGTAAAAGTTACCTGGTAACTTCCTATATGGGTAGAGTTCGGTTTCCAGCTAAATAGCTGAGTGTCAAGGTTAAATTCAGCGCCGGCCGGCAAATTAGGAATTAGGTGCAGAATAAATTAAAGTATCTTCATCAGGATCGGTGGCCATTATGGTAAATTGTAGGAACTTCCCTTCCTTTACCCGCTTGTTGCCAATAGTTTCAAGTACAGGGGCTTGATTGACCTTTTCAGAGTACTCCAATTACCACCGACATCAGAAAATTTTACATAGACCACACATGGGATATGACTCCCGGCCCCATCCGGGGCAAGCATGAAACCCTGATAAAGGGGTGCAAAGGGAACAGGGGAAGACAAACTTGAAGAAAAATCTTTTGATATCATACTCACCGGCCTTAAAATGCCGGGTATGCCGGGCTTAACCTGATTTCTACTATGAGGAGTAAATTTACCAATACGACCATTATTGTCTTTATATAATTTATCAAAAGATACTTATCAAATAATACGATAAGAAGTTGATGATTGTTTTTAATGTTAAAACATTTTAACAATCTTTTCCTATCTTTCCAAAGTCCTCGGTTCAGAGAGAATTGTTCCCAGAATAGGTTAAGTGTTAAGTAATAGCATACCTAAAAATAATTTTCTTAATTAAGGAAAGCTATGTTTAAAAAACGTATAATAAATGCAATAAATAACCAGATTAAGAAAATTGCCGGAGAAGTTCCTGCGACAATTAAGAAGGATGAAGGAGAAAGTCTTAAATCTGAAAATAAATGCAAGAACACTCCTATGGTAAAGAGCAGTAAACTAATTGGGGATATTACTATAAACTACGATTTAGAAATAGTTGGAGCGGTCAATGGTAATATTACCTCTGAGGAAAAATCAAATATTATTATCAAAGGCACTTGTAAAGGGAGTATTAAAACGAAAGGCGGTAATGTGAATCTAGAGGGGCAAATGCAGAGTGGAGATATTATTGCCGGTGGGGATATTCAAATTAATGGCAAATTTGATGGAAGCAGAGTTACTGCTAAAAAAAAGCTTTATATTAATGGCGAATTTAATGGTGTTTTAGAGGGAACCGACATAGAAATTGGCCCAAGTGCCTGTGGAAAGGGGGACCTGATTTATTTAGAGTCCCTTTCTATTGCTAAAGGGGCTAAGATAGATGTTAATATCCATCATATTCAGCAAAATGCTTGTGTAAGTGCTATTCCACAAAACATTTCTGATAAGCTAACTATCAAGGCAAATACAAAAATAAATCCAAAAATCAATAAACAGTTAAATACTGAAATGAGTCATCCTGACCAGTTTGTGCCTGAAATGCCTGAAAAGTAAACCTTCAGCTTACAACGAGTCTTGTCGAGCCAAGGCTCCTTAGCAATGTTGCCTACCATATGAAGACTTGGGTATCAAATAACAGGTTCATTCTGTTCCCATCCAAAAGTGTTCAGGTAAGGTTCATCAAAATCTTCAGTTACCCAGATTTTGCCTTTGTTTAATCCAGCAATACGTGATCCTAGTAAAGGTAAAGTTGGAATTATTTTCACTACCTGCTTGTTATCCACCTCAATGATCACTTCAATACCGACTGTAACCAACGATAGTAGCTTAGGCAATTTTGTTTGTACCTCATCAATATTTACCGTCTTAATTATTACCATCTAATTATTACTTTATATTAAGTTATTTATTTTAAGTATCAAACTTTTTTATGTCTTTTTTTTGTCTCCAGCCCCATGGCCTATTTTTCCTAATTAAAATCATGCTTATTATGAAGGTGATACCGTTTTTTAGACGGCTCCGGCTCTATTGACTATGCCGGCACAGCCATCTCATACTGGTGGAAGCAAAAAGCCGGCCGCTTTATTACTTTATCCGATCCCAATTCAGCAAGGCTCTCCTTTGTTACACCTCCGGTTGATGTCAAAGGCGCAAGATTAAAATTCCAGCTCACGATTGAAGGATATGGCGGTCTCTTATTGATACTGATGATGTTACATTACCAATTACTGACAATGGTATTACTATCTTTCCGGATAAGATAAAAACCTTTGCCTCGGCAACAGATAAATAAATATATGGGGATAACTGCTAAAAATGGGGACCTCATAAGTTTAACCATTATTGACCCTAATACAATTCCTGAGAGGATAAATAGACTTGAAAACTTAGTTTATGGGCTTGTAAATATAATTATTAAGACCAATAATCCCGGTGATACTGTTACCATCACCCTTTATTTTCCTAAGCCCATGCCGGCAGAGGCTGATTGGAGAACATAGTGAAATTTATTTTTAAAATATTTTTTCTCTTAGGTCTTATCCGGCGGAAGAAAGTTCAATAGATGAGCTTAGCTATGAAAATAGCAGAAAAAAAATAAAAGATTTTTGTTTATTTTAAAAATATATGTAAAATGGGAGAAGAAATTTCAGTGTAACAAATTATCCTAAAATTAAAAGCTACTCGTTTCTATTCCCTATAGCTCTGATGAGCTATAAAAATAATAATTCTATCAGCTTATCAGCTTCGGAGTTTATTAGAGTTTATTACCTGACAGGCTTAATTTGAAAGGAGGTTTTATCATGCCCCAAAGGTTTCAAATTTTTAAATGTAGTATATGTGGAAATATTGTTAATGTGTTGCATGCCGGAGAGGGTCAGCTTTCCTGTTGTGGGCAACCAATGAATTTACTCATTGAGAATACGATTGATGCGGCCAAGGAAAAACATATACCTGTAGTGAAAAATATTGCCGATGGTGTTAGTGTAAAAGTTGGTGCAGTATCTCACCCAATGGAGGAAAAACATTTCATAGAGTGGGTAGAGGTAATAATTGACAATCGCATTTATCAACAATTTTTGAAACCAGGTGATGCTCCTCAAGCTGTGTATCCAGTGAAGGGGGATCAGATAACTGCTCGTGCATATTGTAATCTTCATGGATTATGGAAAAAATGAATAAAAGCATTTGGCATCCTTCATTTTCCAGGTTATACTTTTTTATTTCACCATGAAGAGCAAGAAAATTTTTTTATTCCTTCATTTTCTTCATGCCCTTCATGGTAGAAAAAAAAATAAAAAGTCATAAGTATTAACTACTTTCCGTGGTGGATGAAAAATGTCGAGTATGAGTATGCTTTTCAGAGTAGGATAAAAACTTTTAAGCCTAACCTAATCAATAAGGAGAGATTAGAATGCCTGATGAAAAGAAAACTGATTTATTGGAAAAAGGCGCAATTGTTCAAAGAGATTATCAAACTTTTGCTATTGCTCCCCACCTTCCTGGTGGTCTGTGTAATCCTGAGATTTTACGTAAAATTGCCGACATTGCAGAAAAATATCAGGCCAAAGCCCTGAAACTGACCTCCGCCCAGAGAATAGCTATTGTAGGCTTACAAGAAGAAGACCTTGATGCCGTCTGGGAAGAGTTGGGCATGAAACCTGGCGCAGCTATCGGATTGTGTGTTCGAAGTATTAAATTTTGTCCCGGCACTACCTTTTGCAAACGGGGAAAGATGGACTCAGTGGGTATGGGAATGAAAATCGATGAAAAATATCATGGAATGAATTTACCCTCAAAATTTAAGATGGGAGTATCAGGGTGTGCTAATTGCTGTGCTGAGTCATGGGTTAAAGATTTAGGGCTTATTGGAACACCAAAGGGGTGGACACTGGTTGTTGGTGGAAGCGCTGCCTCAAGGCCTCAAATTGCTGAAGCACTAAAAAAAGAGTTAACTGATGATGATGCTTTATCTCTTATAGAAAAAGTCATTTCCCGATATCGGAAACATCCTAAAAAAGAGCGAATAGGAAAGATGATTCGATCCATGGGAGGAGTAGACACCTTTTTAAATGAATTATAAGATCATTCAAGAATGCTTGTCTCTTTAGCTTTTTAAATTCTTAAAAAGGTTTTAAACACACAAATGCACGAAGATTTTTTATTTTTTGGGGTCTTCGTGCTTTTGTGGAAAAAATAAGAGGGATTCCAGCATTTTTTCACAAGCCGACACAGGATAATTAGAATGGTCCTTGTCAACCAGGGAAAGGTCCATATCAGGATGATCTGTATAAATATATTAAAAAAAAAGGACAATCAACTCATGGATGGTACATGGTACCCAAAAAGTTATAACCAGGGCCAATGAATCCATGCAAGAACTTCGGCAGGCCATGGAAAGTATTACAAGGTACTAGTGAGCAGACAGCCCGCATTATCAAGACCATTGATGAAATTGCCTTTCAAGCAAATTTATTGGCCTTGAATGCGGCAGTAGAAGCGGCTCGTGCCGGAGAGAAGTAGGGGCCGGTTTAACTTGGATTTTTTATCTTTTTTATTTCCCGATGAGAATAATTAATGTTTTTTTTCGAATAAATAATTAGATTTTTAAAAAAAGTAAATAGTGAAATGACTAGAAAGTATAGTAAAAAAATTAACAATACCCAGATATAACCCATTTGACTTTTTGCTTTTTACGAACCTTAATTAGGATAAATTGGGAGATAAAAAATGATCAACAAAAAAAAATTTCTTCTATTAATACTCTCTGGCTTTATTACAGTTTTTGTTTTATCTTCACTATTAGCTTATACACTGTTGGAACTACCAAATAGAACCAAGGGGTTATCAATGGATCAAGAATCTCCGGATAAGATAGTTACTTTTACTCAAGAAGATAATGGTGAAACTATAAATCTGCCTATAAGAGAAATATTTCGCGTAATCTTACCGGAAAATCCTACGACGGGCTATCGTTGGACACTTTCCGAATCTACTACTTCGAATATTGTTTTGCTCCAACAGGAATATTGTATAGAGGATCAGGATATTTCAAAAGTAGGCGGGGGGGGGAGTCAGGAAGATGATTTTTCAGGTAACT
>JAUWIR010000282.1 GCA_030605265.1 Pseudomonadota bacterium
CTGCAATAACCGTAAATTCCCCTTTATCAATCTCTAAAGTAATTCCATCAGCTGCCTTGACGATATTTTCACCATTGCTGTAATATTTTTTTATTTCCTTGAGCATCACAATGGGTATCATTTTTTTCTTTGCTCCTTCTCCTTCATCTATCTTTAATTGAGCAATCAGTTATCTTTTAAACAAAGGTAACGCGAGATCATTCATTTTTTATTTTAATCGTGCAAAGCTTTAACAGGATCAATCCTTCCCGCCTGCCAGGCAGGATAGAGGGAAGCCCCCAGGCATATCATAAATAGGAGTATGGAAAGGGAAACCATGGTAGATATATTCCAAGTGGCTCGAATAATAGGATCAAAGAAGACCCCTCCAAACTCTTGTCCTTCCGCCATAAGAAAGGTAAGATCAAGGCCATGAGTGATAAGATAGTAGGTGGCGGAACAGCCGCCAATCCAGCCAAGAATAATTCCCAAAATCCCTGTGAAAGAGGCTTCTGTTATGACCAGGAAACCTAAAAACCCGGGGGAAGCGCCAATAGCCATGAGCGTGCCAAATTCCCTGGTCCTCTCCAGGACCGACATTAAAAAGGTATTGATAATACCGATACCGACGATTACTACTAAGAGGAAGAGAATGACTCGAAGAGAAGTATAATCATATTGGATTGCATTGGAAAGGTTAGGCATGGCTTTTTGCCATCCCTCAGCCACCAACTCCGGCCTGTCTGATAGCATTGCTTTTACAAGAGGAAACACTTTTTTCTGCTGTTTGGCTGAATGAAGGAGAATCGATAATTCATGGATTTGCCCTGTATAGCCTGAAATATTTTGGGCTTCAGGGAGATTGACCATAACCAAAGAGTTATCCAATTCCTTTATTCCTGTTTGAAGAAAACCCACAACCTTTAATTTTTCTATCCGAAGTTCGCCTTTCTTATCTTGCAAGGTAATGACAAAGCTTTTATTCACTTTTATGCGCAATTCTTTGGCTAATCCAACACCAATTACTGCTTGTGTTTTGTCACTATCCAGTAAAAACCGGCCTTGGGGTATTTTTTGTATATAAGGATTATTTGGGGCCTCTTTTGAAGGGCTGAGGCCAAAAAGGAGCGCGCCCCTTGATTCATAAGCGGATTGAGCAAGAGAGGAAAATTGCAGGTGAGGTAAAGCCACCTTTACCTCAGGGAGCCTTCCGATTTTTTCTAAAAGATCATCCATGGAAAAGCTTTGCTCAGCTAATCGCTCGGCCAAATAGCCCTGCCGATAGACGCCAATATGACCTGAACCAGAACGTACCCCCTGGTCAATCATTTTGCCGTAGGATCCTTTACTCATGTTCACCAGGGTGATGGCCAAAAAAAGGCTGCCGGCCATGGCCAGGACAGTGAGAATTGTTCGAATTTTATGGCGCCATAGGTTTTTCCAGGCCAAAATCAATATTTCTCGTATCACCTATTTATCCTCGTATCCTCTTATCCTCGTATCCTCTTATCCTCGTATCCTCTTTTCATTCAATATTTCTCGAACCACCTGGTTATCCTCTCCTCATTCCTTTCACCGGATCAAGCCTTGAAGCCCGCCAAGCCGGGATATACGCTGCCGCTGCGCTTGTCCCCAATAGAAAGAGTATAGGGTAGATAATTCCCTGATAACTAAATTGTGTATGTAAAACCGGGGGGATAGTTGCCCCAAGATAGGTTATCGGTGTCATCCAGGCGGATAAATCAAGGCCATGGAAATAGAACCAACTTAATAACCCAAACCCCAACGAGCCCCCTATGACTACGGAAATGAGCCCCATAAAAAAGGCTTCAGCCAGCATAAGCCTTCTGATCTCACCGGGAGTAGTACCCAAAGAGAGCATCATACTGAATTCTTTTGTTCTTTCATAAACAATCATAAAAAAGGAGTTGATAATCCCCAACCCGGTGGCTAAGTAAAAAATAGAAAGAAGCACTATTAAATAGATATCGTAAAAGTCCAGAATTTGTTTCATGGCAGGAAGTATTTCTTGCCATGGGCGAATAAGGAGGGGAGTATTAGAAAGCTTTGGGGGAATTTTTTGGGAAACTAAGGGCGACTGTGCCGGGTTTTTTACTCGCAAGGCAATTTCGTGAATCTGTCCCGGATATACTAGTAAATCCTGCAACCAGGGAAGTTTCACCAAGGCCAAAGTACCGTCATGATCAAAACTGCCGGTTTTGAAAATTCCTTTCACCTTTAAAAAATCATTGCCAATTGATCCGTCTGCAGCAGAGGTTAAAAATACTAATTGTGAATTTAAGTCAACCCCGAGTTTTTGCGCTAGAATTTGGCCAATGGCGCATTCTCCGGGCCCGACTTGAAAGGTCCCTTTGATTATTTTTTGGCTCAAAGTGGTGACTTTTTTTTCTTCCTCCGGCAAAACTCCCAGGACTTCTATTGCCTGGGTCCTATTGCCTGCTGAAAGAAGTCCGAAACAGCGGAGTCTGGCTGAGGCGGCAACCACACCGGAAATAGCTTCCAGTTGCTTTATATACTGCTGATCCTCTTTCATGCTTTTGTATAAGTCCCGGTCATCCGGATAACCTTCTTTGGTAATCTGAATATGCCCTGTATACTGATCAGTGGCTGAGGCAATGATGTCTGCCATCATTCCATTTAAAATGCCGATAGCCAGCATGAGCATGGAAAGAGCAACCACCATGGCTAAAATGATTAAACCTGTTCTTCGTTTATTTCGCCACAGGTTCCGAAAGGCCATCTTAAGAGTTAGCATTGACTACATAAATTACCTTGTTATTTTTTTAAAGTTTGAATAGAGAAGAAATCATCCTTAATTGAAACATCAAAGGTGATGGAATCATAATGAATAATAGTTGATTCATTAGGTTTTTCCAAGGGAAGCACCTCCATAGTAAGGGGGATTTTTCGCCCGTCAATCTCTTTTACTTCAGAATACCTTATGGTGCGCACTTTGTTCCCCTCATCATCAAAATAGGCAATCTCCACAGGGACAAGGTCCGGCATGGCAACAGTGTAAACGATTTTACCCCATACTACGGCAGCCGCAGGCTGCGGGGTCCCCTCAATCTCCATTAATGATTTTTCATCTTTTAATAAGCGAAAAGTATAATTTTCGGCAATCCGGGTTTCCTTGACTAAATCATCATTGGTGATGTGGCTTCCCATCCATGAGCCCCCCATCATAGAGGAGGGGATTTTGATTACTCTATCTACTTTCGGAAGATAGTTCCAGATGTTTTTTCTCAATTTTAAGGTGCTGATGCCTCTATCCTTGGCTGGGCTCAAAATTCTTACCAAAAAACGATCCTTCCCTTTAGACCAGTATTGCATGCTCATTTTTCTTGTATAGTTCCTAGTGACAATTTTCATCTCCATACTGCCTTTGGCACTGTCTCCAATGTATTTTTTTTCTACCTCTCGGATGATTTCAGCCAGGTCTTTTTTTTCAAGAGGGATTGCCGAAAGGGGAACAGTTACCATAAAGACATTACTACAAAATAAAAGTGAGATAAGGGAAACAAGCATTGAGGTAAGTTTTTTTTTCATACCTTAATTTCCTTTCTGAGTATATCTTCAAAGCCGACAGGATTTAAAGGATTAGAAAAAATTTTTATTTCTATAGATATGAATCGGCCTAAATTTTTCATGGGGTTAAAATTAAGTATATAGCTTATCATATTGAATTATATTTTTAAATTTATTTTTTCTAAGGTTTTGTGCGGATAATTTCACCCGTATAGGTAAATTATTGTATTACTAAAGAATTATTTTGATATTCTTACAATTTTCTGTTATCATTATTAAGTGTTCTTTTCTCTTCGTTCAATAATAACCTACTGTTAAAGGATGGGTTCAATAATAACCTACTGTTAAAGAATGGGTTCATTTAAAAGAGTTTCTGCTAAAAAAAATTATGGAATATCCAGGTTATTAAAAAAGTGATACTGTTGTGTTTAAAATAAAAATTAAAAATTCTGCACTTGTTTTAGTCATTATTTTGTTTTTCCTTACTCAAGCTTCTTCTGTAAGAGGAGAAGAAAAAAATAAGTTGCTCTCTCTCAAAACTGTGCATACTTGGTATCATGGTCAACGAAAAGAATTCCTGATGATGGCTGAAGATGAAATGGCCATATTCCCTGCACCAAAAGTAAAAAATTTCGAGCATCTTTTCAGGAATAAAGTGAAAGAATTGGGGTTTGATGGCAAGGTTGTTAAATCCAACAAATTTATCTCCTATGTCAAACTCTCTAAAAAAGCAATGGGCCGGAGTTTTTCCACAGCTTTGACTTCTTTCAGCAGGGAAGAGGGGTTTTCCAAAGTCAGCCCGGTGTTTTATTCAGGCCAAAGCTCCATGGTCTTAACAGGTGAAGTGATTGTTCATTTTTATCCTGACTGGGAAAAGGAAAGAATTCAAGAGTGGATACAGAAGCGGGGGTTTCAAGTAAAAAGGTCTTTTGAATTCTCCTCAAATACCTTCCTTCTTGAGGTTGGCTCTCCTTTAGAAAGCTTAACCACGGCAAATGAACTTTATCTTTCCCGAGAGGTCCTCTATGCGTATCCTAATTGGCTAAAAACTCGCACTACCCGTGAAAATAACTTTCTCCCCAGTGATTCAGCCATAGGGGGGCGATCTACTTCTTCCACCCCTTCAATCTTCACCGTCTCCACTTCCGGCACTATTAATTATCAGCAGATTTATATAGAAGGGAAAAATGGTGATGAGGGGAAAGAATTGCGCGGGGTGGGCAAATTTGACCTTGGCCCTATACCGATTGGATCTTCTATTAATACTGTTACTTTACATATTTACTGCTTTAAGGATTTTGGCGCCCCTTTTATAGATATCTGTCAATTTACCCCTGATCCTGAATCAGCATCCTTAAATACCATTTTTAATGAAACTGGGGAAGGCCTTGTGTACGTAAATAATTGGCCTTTTTCCAGTAATAATGAAGAGGGGCTTTGGCAGGAAATCCCTCTCGGGGACCTAGCTGCTCAGCACCTACAGGACTCCTTAAGTCAGGGATTTTTCTCTTTAGGGTTTAGACAGGATGATCCTAATTCCTTCCACTATGCTTGGTGCACTGGGCAAATAGGGACAAACCAACCCTTTCTTGAAGTGGATTATGATCCCCCCATTTCCTGTGATGAAGATCCTTTATCCTCCTCCCAATGGCATTTATTGAACACAGGGGAGTGTGGTCTGGCAGGAGAGGACGTTAACATTTCGTCGATTTGGGAAAGTTTTGATGGATCAGGTGTAAATATAGCTATAGTGGATGATAGTTTGGAGCTCCTCCATGAGGATTTAATGGAAAATATCGTCCCGGGATTAAGTTGGGATTGGGTGGATGGGGATAATGATCCAACCTCAACCAGTGATTACCATGGGACCGCTTGTGCCGGTGTAGCTGCTGCAGTGGGCTGGAATTGTCTTGGAGTAAGGGGTGTTGCCCCGGGGTGCGGGTTAATTGGACACAGAATCATTGGGGCCAATACGGAAGAAAATGAAGCTGCTGCCTTTACCAGAAATAAAGATGTAATCCACATTTATAGTAATAGCTGGGGGCCTTATGATGACGGGCGTCTTGAAGATGCCACTCCTGTGATCAGAGAGGCGATTTTTGACGGGGTTTCCAATGGCCGGGGAGGGCTTGGCAATATTTACCTTTGGGCTGGCGGGAATGGAGGGGAATCGGACAATTCAAATTATGATGGATATGCTAATTCCCGGTATACCATTGCTGTGGCAGCTTCTGATGATTCCGGGAAACAATCCTATTATTCTGAAAAGGGGGCCAATATTCTTCTGAATGCACCCTCTAGCGGAGGCTCTTGCCGTATTACCACCACCGATTTATCAGGGCCCGAAGGGAAAAGTATCGGGAATTATACCTATGAATTTGGCGGTACTTCTTCAGCCACTCCACTAGTCGCCGGAGTGATCGCTTTGATGCTTGAAGCAAATCAGGGCCTTTCCTGGAGAGACGTTCAGCATATATTAGCTGAGACGGCTTTTCAAAATGATCCGGATGATCCTGATTGGACCATGAATGGCGCTGGGTATCATGTCAACCATAAATATGGTTTTGGGCGCGTTAATGCAGAAGAGGCAGTATGGAAAGCCTTTACCTGGACCTCCCTTGGCCCCGAAGAAACAATAGAAGAAACAAGCGATCCTAACCTGAGTATTCCGGACTATGATAATGAGGGTGTTTTTGATACTATCACTATTGATGAATTCTTAGAAATTGAGTTTGTTGA
>JAUWIR010000124.1 GCA_030605265.1 Pseudomonadota bacterium
CAGAGCTAAACACATTAATATTAATAAATTCATATAAATATATTGATATTAAGCCCTCAAAGTGAAAACTGTTTTAAAAGAAGACACTATTGAATATCTGGCATATACAGACCGGAAGTAGTTGAAAAAAAAGGGATTTTATAACTTTTATGTTTTTACTACCATGAAGAACATGAAGAGCATGAAGATTTTTTTATTCCTTCATTTACTTCATTTCCTTCATGGTGAAATCAAAAAGTATAAACTAGGGGTTATTTCCCACATGCGCTTTTAGCAATAGATTTGAGCTCTTTTCATATTGAAAAAAAAGAGATAAATGCCCTGGCATTAAATTTGCTCCTAATGAGTAAAAAAGAAAAGAAAAAATTAATTATAGCTCAAAACTTTTGAGAGGGGGTGATAGATAGAGAAATGAAAAGGTAAAAGGAATGGTTAAAATTCATTTTCAAATTCTGTTGGACAGAGATTTCTTTTAGGATACGGAGGTGAAAACGTTGAAAAAGTTCTCTAAAATTATTTTACTTTCTGTGTTAGCGCTCTTTTTTATGATGGGGAGCTCACAAGCCACTCTACTTAATATTGATGTGCGGTTCCCGGTGATTTTATCTGATCATACTGGAGGCTATACTTACAATGCTACTGACGGCAAATTTCATTCAGAGGCCATAGCTGAAACAATTACTTTTCAAGACGGTTCGAAAATTTCTATTGCTGATGCCAGTGGAGCAACACCTGGAGGCACCTATGAAGTAAATTTTTACCTAGACAGTAATGGCTCGCTAATTGGTGGTGATCCCAATGGGTATGATTTGCAAATATGGGGTAACATTGATCTTGACGGTGATGGTTCCCTGGATGGGTATCAACTTCTCGTCGGAGGCGAGATAGACGGTTTCGGATATCAATACTATGGATTACCATATTATAATGCCGTGTTTGATTTTAGCTTTGAATTTGTTGCCGGATCAATGACAGATTATTACGCAAATACTGATTTTCGTGGTGGAGATTATATGGCTTCCGGTGAAACTATTGATTTTAATGGTGACTGGGGCCAGAGTCATTCGGGAGGAGATGTTGTTCATAGGACCTCACCCGTTCCTGAACCTGGTACTATCCTTCTCCTCGGATTAGGGTTAGTAGGTCTTCTTGGAATTAAAAGGAGAGGATTCATAAAATAAGCGATTTTTTTAAAATTGGAAATTGGGTTTATTTATTAACTAAAAGGGCCGAAAAGATGATCTTTCGGCCCTTTTAATCCCTTGGGGTTCAATTCCCCGCCGCTTGCGGCGAAATATATAGTCAGCACTTTTCTGAATACCCCGTCCGCTTGCGGCGGGGTAGTTTATTCTAAAAACCATAAGATCATAAAATTTATGTATTCAAAGAGGTTTTCATAAATTTTACCTCCCCTTTAAGGCGACTTTTTTTTCGAAAACAATCATATCTTTTTTTATTTCTCCATTAATATCAATAAGTTAATAATAAAGAAACACACATATAAGGATTATATTCTTAAATATGTTTTAGAATTAAATATTTTAAGAGATAATTTTCATAAAATCATAAGGTTAGGCATGAATAGAGGTGATGGCATAAAAATTGACTATTAAAAGGAAAAAGTTGAGTTGAACTGGATTTTCAACCTAAATGCTGAGAGAGACATTATGATAAATTACCTGCTGAAACACTTTTCCAGAATATGGTTTATGGTCTTTTCAGTCGATTTATTCATTCTTCTTTTTACTTCGATTATAGCTCTAAAGATAATCAATAATATTTTACCCTATAATTCTATGAGTGTAGCTTTGATTTTTACCTTCATATTGATAAGTCAAGTTACTCTTTTTACAAATGAATTATATAGTATAGAAAAAGATTATTCTGTTAAATCTTTAGTAGGGAAATGTGTTTTTTCTTTTATCTTTGTTTCTGTTGGCTGTTACCTTATTTTTAATAAACATCTCTCTTATCCTGATTCTTTTTTTCTCTCCATGGGCGCTTGCGGATTAATTTTATCCTGGAGATTTTTGTTTTATAAAGTTATTGATAAAATAAATCTTCAGAATAAGGTTTTGTTTTTGGGTATTAATGATTTAAGTAAAAGGGTCGTTAGGGAGATACAAGCTGATGATCATCCTAGATTTAAGGTGATCGGGTTTGTCGGCCAAGAAGAAGTAAAAAATACCAAAAATACGATGATTAATCCGAAAGTAATAGGTTCAGTAGAGGACCTTCCTTCAATTATTGAAAAAGAAAAAGTGAAAAAAATTATCGTTTCCTGGCCCGGGAACAAAAAGTTTCCAGCAGAATATCTGGTAAATTGTAAATTTAAGGGAGTTGAAATTCTTGATTTGCACACCTTTTATGAACAATTAAGGGGAAAGATTTTATTAACCGGTCTCAGACCGGCATGGTTAATATTCACAGACGGCTTTACTAAAAATAAAATAATTGAAATAAGAAAAAGACTATTTGATATTGTTTTCTCAACCTTCGGATTGTTAATAACCTTGCCGATTTCTATGATCACGGCTTTTTTGATAAAAATAGAATCCAATGGTCCGATCATTTATAAACAGGAAAGAGTAGGGGCGTATGGTAGTGTTTTTACTCTCTATAAATTCAGATCAATGAGAACTGATGCGGAAAAATATTCAGGGCCTGTTTGGGCTGAAAAAAATGACCCTCGAATAACCAGAGTCGGCAGATTCATCAGAAAAATGCGGATTGATGAGATCCCTCAAATGATAAATGTTTTAAAGGGGAATATGAGTTTTATCGGACCACGTCCTGAAAGACCTTTTTTTGTAAAAAAATTAAAAGAAAAAATAACCTTTTACGATCAAAGACATTCAATTAAACCGGGAATTACAGGATGGGCGGCAGTAAATTATTGCTATGGAGCAAACCTTGAGGACGCCATTGAAAAACTACAATATGACTTCTATTATATTAAAAATATGACCCTCTTTCTTGATGCTTTAATTATCTTAAAAACCTTAACTACCATATTGGGGAGAAAAGGGGCTAGATAGAAGTGTGGCATTAGTGGAGTTCAGAGTTGTCTTTGTTAAGGGGTCACAAGTTAAGAGTTAAGAGGTACGAGTGCAGAGTTCACAGTTCACAAGTTAAGAGTTCAGAGTTCACAGTTCACAGTTCAGAGTTGTCTATGTTTCATTAACCTTGCTTGTAGGCATTTACACGTTAATAAATTTTTGTGAACCTGTAAAATTTTTGGACTTTAGTCTTGGGACTTAGAACCCAGGCAGAGGAGGACAGATATCTTGAGGAGGTATATGATGCCTACTGATTTGAGGAATATTTCTATAAAAAATAATGTGTTGGGCAATTCTTCGAAATACCGGGGCTGCTACTATGCTGCTAAAGTGTTCTTTTTGAGGTTCGTCAATAGTTACTAAGATGGCAATCTTAGGGGCGTGGGCGGGGAAAAAACCTACAAAAGAAGAGCAAAATAGTTTTTTAGAATATTTTCTCTTTATAGGATCAAGTTTTTGGGCAGTTCCTGTCTTACCCGCTACATGGTATTCCGGAATAAAGGCAGCCTTGCCTGTACCATCCTGCACAACTTTTTCCATCATCATAATTATATTCTCACATGTATCTTCTGAAACAACTCGCCTAACAGAGGCGGGATTAGGGATTTCGAACTCCTCACCTTTTTCATTTCCAAGTGCCTTCAATATCTTGGGGATTTTCCATTTACCTTTATTTGCAATGGCGCTGATAGCAGTAATAATTTGTAGAGGTGTAGTTAATATTCCTTGACCAAAAGCTATATTTGCGGTAATCAAATCAGTCCATTCATTTATAGGTCTAATAATTCCTGCTACTTCTCCTGGTAATCGGATGCCTGTTTTATCACCGAATCCGAAATTTCTCAATACTTTATTGAATTTTTCTCTACCCAACAGTAATCCAATCTTAGCCGATCCGATGTTACTTGATCTGGTAATAATATTACTGAAACTTAGTGAATCGTATTTGTGTATATCATGGATTATACTTCCATTAATTTGGAAAAAGCCATCCTCACATTTTATAGTATCATCCGGTTTTACTATATCTTCTTTGAGAGCAGCCGCGGCAAGAAAGACCTTGAAAACCGATCCCGGTTCAAAACAATCGGTAATACATCGATTTCTATAAAAATGAGGTTGATAATTTGAAAAACTATTAGGATTGTAGAACGGCCAATTAGCCATAGCAAGGATTTCAGCAGACTCCGTATCCATGACTATGGCCATGCCGGCATTTGCTCTCATGTCCGTGCAGCATCTATGTAATTCCTTTTCAGCTTGATATTGAATGACCTTATCAATAGTTAAAAAGATATCATAAGGCCCTTCAGCTAGAGGGATTTCCTGTCTGCCCGCGGCAGGGAGTGCGATTTTTGTTAATCCCGAATAACGGTTGCTCTCTTTATTATTCGCAAGAAGATCATTAAAGAAAAACTCAGCTCCTTCTAATCCATAATTATCAGTACCTGTAAATCCTAATAGTTGAGCCGCTAATTCTTTGCCGGGGTAATAACGACTGTTTTCCTTCCGAAAGCCAATTCCCTTAAGTCCCAACTTTTTTAAGTTCTCAATTATTTGAGGATTAACTTTTCTTTTAAGCCAGATAAATTTTTGCTTTGATTTTAAAATATCTCTTATAAAATCCAAATCTAAATGCAATAATTTACATAATAGCTGAATATTGGATTTACTCTCTTGCCTAAGTTCTCCAGGAACAGCGTATATAGAATGTATTTTTACACTTCCCGCTAAAAGGCGTCCCTGTCTATCATAAATAGTGCCCCGCTGAGGTTGGTCAGTACCTTGACTGATTTTTCTTCTCCTGAAAACCCGGTTTACATAAAAATCGTGATGACAAACCTGGATCATAAAGAGCCGAATGATAATTACTCCCATCAGTATAAATAAAACAGCTTGAAAAATGGAGATTCGCCTTGCTGCGCATTTAAGAGATGATCTTCGCATAATAACTCTTTTCTCTTTTTTTAAGATTTGCTCAATCCTCCAAAAATATCACTTAATTCCTTATGTTCTGTTTCTTTTGGGGGCTGTCTGAGAAAATACATAAGATCGTCATAATGAACAGCAGTTTGCGGTGATAATTTAAACGTATAGGAATTACCATTTTTTTCATGCGGAGTTTCAGCCTTTGTGCCTCTGTGCCTTTGCCCCTTTGTGCCTTCTTTTAATTTAAAACGGGTGATGAGACAATAAAGCCAATTTTGATTTATGATTGCTCCGCTTTTGCCGTAATCAAGAATAGAGATATTCTTCCGTATGATGGCTGTAATATGATCAAGATTTGACAAGCGCATTTGTAAGGGTTGTTTGCTCAAAAGGACGGGTGTTACCTTATTTATTAGTGTGGTTACATAGGGAGCTACAAAAGGCAACATCCGACAAGTATCCGGACATTGACTGCATCCCGGGAGTTCGTAAGGTGGCTTGGAAAAGACAAGGCTGCTAAGCTGTTCATAGGTTTTATTAAAAACGGCCCGACTCTCTTCATCAATTTCTGTTTTTTTAATCCAAATACTCAACATCCCCCCAAGAGCATGGACTATTTTTTCTCGTTGCAGTCTGTTTTGGGGCAATAAGCGAGCCTCCGTGCTTACAGTCTGATTCCTTGCCGCCAGCATCTCTCCTATCCATTCATACGCCGCTTGACTGATGATACAGTAAGCAAGGCCAAACATATCCCGGCTTTTAGCATATCGCCCGATAAGGCTATTTTCCAGCAACTGTCTATTCCACTTCGTCCACGCTTCCCATGTGGCGGCAATATCCTCAAACACCATACTTTCCAAAAATAATTTCGGTTCAGGAATTGTTTGCCCCTGTGCCTCAATTTCCTTTAAGTATGAATAGTATTCTCCCCGACCTGAAGGAATGCCTGTAACAACCGCCATTGATGGCGCGCTCTTAATGAAAGCGGATATCTGCGGTAATCCATGAAAATCAAGAGAAACCAAATCACCCATCTCAAGGCCTGAATAATAGGCTTTCAAAGCGCCCTCTTGCGCATGAAGGTAGTCTTCAGTTGATTGCGCCGCCCTCCCGATAAGTCGGCGTCCGCCCAAATACAGGCGATGCCGGTTTTGGCTGCCGTGTAATAGTCCTATGAGCGCATGTCCAGGATCATGACAAGCTGTAAGTACATAAGGCATGGCTTTGGCCCATAGTTCAGGATTTTGGGGGCGGCTAAGCCCTGTAATTTCGCGAAGCAACGGGTGGGCGGTATCACCCTCACGCGGGTCAATTACCCAGTTCGCATGGTTAATTTTTATAAAGCTGAGCTGATGCGAGCACCGTCCGCTGATGCCCCCGGGCAAAAATAACCGCCGCTGCAAGTGATTTGCTTGAAATCACCAGTACCGGTCAGGTGAATTCAATTTTATTACCTTTAACAGCCTTCACAGTGATATCTCCATTGCAGATAAAGATTGTGGGTAAATGGAGATTATCCCCGTTTTTCCTTTTCCCCCGCTTTACTCCCACCACTTATGGTAATCAGTATACATAAGATTATGTTTTTTGAGCAAAGCCAGGGCTTCGCCAACAAACCCGCATCGACTATAGTAGATGCCCTCGATTCGTCTCCCCTCCTTCTGCCTTAGAAAAGAAAGCTTGTGCAAAAACGTATCCACCTCATCCCGGCTGACAGGTCTGTCACTCCGATTTTTAACCTCAAAGGCCAGGCAGACCCCTTCCCCGGCCACAGCGTATATATCAATCTCCATTATCCGGCTGCCTTCAAGATTAAATATGTATGGCTTGACTTCATCATAAGGCACAAAAAGGATACCTTCCCGGTAATTATTAACCTTATCTTTAATAGCCTCCGGGCTTTTGTATGCCTCAAATTTAAGATATCGCAAAATCATGTATTCCGCGCTTTTGCCGCGAAGATCGGCCAGAAGCCCTCGTAATTTATTCCTGTTTTTGGTGATTTGCTCAACTTTTTCGGCCAGCTCCTTTCTGCTCTCCTTCTTGATCGCCTCCAATTGAAGGTCCTCCGCCTCCTTCTGATAGATGCTGCGGAACACCAGCTCAAAGACCCGATCACCTATGCCACTGTAATCATAATTCGTCTCGCCCTGGTTGAGGATATCGGCAGCCACCAGCGCCTTAAGCTTTCGCTCAAGCTCCTGATCATCCAGGGGAATATCCAACTTTTCCTTGATTTGCTTTCTGGTCAACTCTCCCTTATGGCGGCTGAGCAGCATGACTATCTTTTTAGCCCAAACATTATTGATCTGATTAAAGGCCCTGGCTATGTATTCGATCCACGTGCCCCGAAGCTCTCCATCGGGATTAAATATCTCATACTCATAGACCTTCATCACACCATCGGGTGTGGACAGGTCCTTTTCAGGATACTCACTTCTTACTATGGTGGAGATATAATAGGGATGAGAGCCTGAGATCTCATTAATCAAAACCGCTGTTTGGTCCGTGACCGGCACTTCCATAACCGTGGAATAACGATAAACAGCCTCCAGGCCCTCCTCATACTTTAAGGGCGGAAGATGATAGCGCACGAACCTGGATGGTAATTGCTCCATCAGCAGCTTGATTATCCAGCCGACATAGCTTCCCGTGACAATTAGCGGCGCGATTTTTGACTCGGCTACACCAAGATAGGAGCCGGCCAGATTGTCAATCGGATTGGTGCAGGCCTTATCTAGATACATTTCCGAATTGAGCAGCTGAAACTCATCGATGATCTGGAGGATATATTCGTTTTTGGCTTCAGCTAATGTTCTGGGAGCATCCTGGGCCCAACTCCAGACAATATATACCGGCGCAGGATCACGCTGAAGCAGCATCATAAACTCCCTGATCATTAAGCTGACTACCTCATCTCCTCTATCTTTGGCTATTTCACGAAGGGTTTTAAGGGTAAGCTTGCCGGACATTACAGGCAACTGCTCCGACCAGTAATACCTGTTGCGCAGATACTGGGCCATGAACTGAGTGAAGAAATCCTCGCTCAGGTCTACCACCCATTTCTTACCCTCTTTTACCTCATAGTAAAAGGGAATAACTCCCATCTCCCGGTGGGAATAAGCTATATTGTAAAGCCTTTGCAAAAAAGCGGTCTTGCCCGTCTTCCTCCTGGCTATTATAGCCTGCGACTTGGATAGCTCACGGGGTATATTGCTCAGCCAACGGGTATATCTTTGAAGCTCACCTTGGCGGCCAATGAACAACTGTGGGTAACCTATCTCTTCTTTTATTCCTATTACCGGCGGGATTTGGCTAAGGTCCCATGAAGGCTTTTTATTCATTTTGTTCCCCTCTGCAGGTTTATATATCAGTTACTTCCAATAGTGACTGAAATTCCCTCTGCATACTATATCTGGAGTCTGTAGAGCAAAGGGCATAATCAAATTAATCTTCTCTCTCGTTTCCTCATCTGTTAATAGGGAAGTGTCCCCATTTATAATTTTTATTTACATTTTTATTTACCTGCCTCAAAATCGCTTAACCCATGCTGCCACAAGCTAAGCTAATGTATAGGCTCAAGGTTAGGTCGCTCGGCTTAAGGTCTATTCCACGGCGACCTTTTTCCCCTCTACTTCCCAAAGCAAATCCTGTACTTTTGCCAAATCCACCACAATACCCCGGCGGAACTCGAAATCCTCTTCAGTATTGAAGGATATTACTTTCATCAATGGTGGATGCTTACGGCGGATGCCACAGGAAACTGCCTTACGCCACTTTTCTTCATCATCTAAAAACCCGGCTTTCACTCGGTCTAGTTCCTGGCTGCAATAAGAAAGTAATCCAGCCGCAAAAAACACACTATTTTTCAGGTAATCATTAAGAACTTCCAAGTCTTCATAAATTTCAGTTTTTATGTCTTCAAAATTTGCTGCCGGGTTAAAACCCATTGCCGGTTTCAGACCCATTGCCTGATCAATGTCATCAGAATAATTTCTGCCCTGGTCAGGGTTTGCTTTAAGTTTTGGGCAAAATTCCTGAACTATCTTTCCCACCCCATAAGGAGCACGACTCGTAATTTTTTCAAGTGGCTCAACCCCCTTCCCAGTCTCCAGGAATTTGTTAATATCCCTTTCACTATGTTGATTATAAGGCCCCCAATAAGGAGGGACTTTTCAATTCTCGGCAACTCTTGATTTGTCATAACTTTTTATTACCTCGCTCTATATAACAATTTAGCAATTTAGGAAAGTCTGGGTCAAACCTTCGCTATTGACCATGTGCCAATCTTTAGTAAAAGGCAAGGCAATTGATATTCTTGCTTTTTAGCTTTTTAGTCAATAGTGGAGGTTTGACCCCAGCAATTCTGACCTCAGCAATTCCCTCACCCCAACTTTTTCCCCTCACCACGAAACATCCACATCCACAGTATCATCCACTGTATCATCGCTGGATGAAGGGTTGCTGCCCCCTCCGCCATCGTCACCGCCACCTCCTGCGACCGCGGCTGCGGCTGCCAGTCCAATTAACACTACACCACCCACAATCCAGGTCCATCTTTTTTTCTTTTGGGATGGTTTTATTTCTTTGGTGGGTTTTGGCGCTTTTGATATGTCCTGTGGTTTAGAATACTGAACCTTTGGCTTATATGGCGTGACTTTTTCAGA
>JAUWIR010000591.1 GCA_030605265.1 Pseudomonadota bacterium
AAGGAGGGATGTATGCTTGTTATAGGGGAAAAAATCAATGTGAGAACAAATCTTTATGCAGAGGCCTTTAAGGAGAAAAATTTTGAGCCGATTAAGCAGATGGCCATCCAACAGGTTGAGGCTGGTGCGAATATGTTGGATATCAATATTGGCCCTGCCAGGAAAACAGGGGTTGAGTTGATGCCCTGGTTGGTTGAAAATATTCAGAGCGTAGTGGATGTTCCCTTATGCCTTGATACGACTAATGCAGATGCTATTGAGGCAGGATTAAAGATGCATAAGGGAAAAGCATTGATCAATTCCACCTCTGCAGATCCTGAACGATTATCCTTGTTTATGCCTTTAGCTGCTAAATATAATGCCGGTATAATCGGCCTTACCTTGGCTACAGGCGGGTTGCCTCGAGATGCTAATGAGCGCTGTGCTTTAGCTGCTGAAATCATGGCTTCGGCTATGGAGCATAATGTGCCTATGGAAGATATTTATCTTGATCCGATAATGGTCCCGATTAATGGTCAGCAGGAACAAGTAAAAGAAATTTTAGAGGCCATAAAATTATTCCGAGAGTTAAATGACCCTCCCATGAAAAGCGTGATCGGATTGAGTAATGTTTCTAATGGCGCACCCGAGGAGATGCGAGCTTTACTTAATTCAACCTTTTTAACCATGGCCATAACCGTAGGCTTGGAAGGGGCCATTGTTGATCCATTGGATGATTTAATAATGAAGTCAGTGAAAACGACCTCTGTAATTTTAAATCAGAGTTTATATTGTCACTCATATTTAGAAACCAGCTAAGGAGGGAGTCATGGCCTTTACGGCGCCAAAAGAGATATACAATGGGAAAATCAATCAGGTGGAGATTGGAAAAGACCAAAAACTTCAATTAGGGGGAGAGGAAGTTCTTCCTTTTTTACCTTTTGAAGGAAAGGCAGTTTCACAAGTGCCCTTGGCTTTAGAAATCCAGGATATAGCCCCTGCTGATTGGGCACCTGCTTTAAACGGTGCTTATGGAGGAGTTATGGCAAATCCTGTGGAGTGGGCCAAGAAATGTCAGGATGATTATAAGGCTGATATGATTTGTCTGCGCCTTACGGGCACGCATCCTGATAATGGGGACAAATCAGCCCGGGAAGCAGGAAAAGTTGTTGAATCAGTGCTTTCCGCCATTAAGGTACCCTTAATAATTCTGGGAAGCAATCATGCGGAAAAGGATTCCGAAGTGATGAAACATGTAGCGGAAGTGGCTGCCAATACCGGCTCAATTATAGGCAAAGCACAGGAGAAGAATTATAAAACCTTTGCTGCCGTGGCTACAGCCTATGGACATAAACTGGTGGCTCTTTCTGATTTGGATATTAATCTTTCCAAGCAATTAAACATTCTTATGACTCAAAGTGGTTTTGATGGGAAAAATATTATTATTGACGCCATGTCAAGTACCCTTGGCTATGGCTTAGAATATACTTATTCAGTTATGGAGAGGATTCGTCTGGCTGCTTTACAACAAAATGACATCATGATGCAGATGCCCATGATTTGTGATGTTGGTGAGGTAACCTGGAAGATAAAGGAAGCAAAAGCTACGGAAGAAGAGCAGCCAACCTGGGGTGCAGCAGAACAACGGGGCATTTTGTGGGAAACTCTGACTGCCTTAAGCTTTTTAATGGCAGGTGGAAACCTTGCCGTCATGCGCCATCCCAGCGCTCTTCAAACAGTGCGGAATACTTTAGCTGAAATGACTGAGTAGAAGAATCCCTCTAAAAATAAGGAGAATAAAATGGGCCTCACAGGTATTCAAATATTTAAATATTTACCAAAAACCAATTGTGGTGATTGTAAGTTCCCCACATGTCTGGCTTTTGCCATGAGGCTGGCAGCTGCTCAAGTGCGTCTAGATGCCTGCCCTCATATTTCAGATGAAGCCAAAAAAGTATTAACTGAAGTATCAGCCCCGCCGATTCGGTTAGTCAAGTTAGGGACCGGCGAGAGGACTATTGAAATTGGTGATGAGACAGTTCTCTTCAGACATGAAAAGAAATTCAATCATCCAACAGGATTAGCTTTGGCCATCGCTGATAATCTATCGGATGAAGAGATTGAGAAAAAAGTTCAGCAGGTGAAAGATTCTGCTATGGAGCGGGTTGGGCAAAACTTGCGGGTTGATTTGGTTTGTATTCAGGAAAAATCCGGTGATGCCAATCGCTTTAGTCAAGTAGCCAAAGAAATCGCTGATCTTACTGATGAAGCGTTGATTCTACAAACCTTAGACCCTGAGAAGATGAAGGCCGGGTTAGCAGCCACAGCTGCCAGGAAACCCTTGCTTTACGCTGCCACAGAGGAAAATTGCGATGCTATGGCAGCTTTGGCCAAGGAATATAAAACTCCTTTAACTGTTTACAGTGATAAAGGGCTTGAAGCATTATCAGCTTTAGCGGAAAAAGTTGCTGCTGCCGGTGTTGAGAATTTGGTTTTAGATTCCGGAGCAAGAACTGCAGGGAAGATGCTTTCGGATTTAACCCAGATTCGCCGGGCTGCCATTAAGAAAAAATTCAAGGCCCTCGGCTATCCCACGATTGTTTTCCCAGGAGAAGCTGGTGGGGATTCTTTGTTGGAAGCAGCTCGGGCTGGGATAGGAGTCATGAGGTATGCTTCTATCATGGTTTTAAATAATATCAATCGTGAGATTATTTTACCTCTTTACACCTTGCGGCAAAATATCTTTACTGATCCTCAGCAGCCGATGCAAGTAGAGGAAAACCTCTATAAGATAGGGGAGCCGGATGAAAAATCTCCTCTTTTAATTACCACTAATTTTTCCTTAACTTACTTTATTGTCCTGGGGGAAATTGAGAATAGCAAGGTGCCTTCCTGGCTCCTGATCTCTGATTCCGAGGGATTGTCAGTGCTGACAGCTTGGGCGGCAGACAAATTTAATGCACCGAAAGTTGCTAAGCTGGTTAAAAATCAAGCTGTTGAAGATAAAGTTTCCCATCGTAATATCATTATCCCGGGATATGTTTCTGTTCTTTCCGGAGAGATTGAGGAAGAATTGCCAGGATGGAAGGTTGTGGTTGGACCTCGGGAAGCAGCTA